>NZ_JAEHBO010000002.1:0-211246 GCF_016483575.1 Bacillus cereus group sp. N12 | reverse complement strand
TCTAGCTTCGTCGGCAGCGTCAGATGTGTATAAGAGACAGATTTTTAACACTTTCATGAACAAATACTAGTAGCTTGCTCACGATTACTGTACCATACTTTCCTTAATAGAACATTAATTTTTTTAATGAAATAAATAGTAATTTTATCTTATTTATCATTTTAGCCCAACAAATTAATAACATACCTATCCAAAATAAAAAGACATTGTTATTTCAATGTCTTTTTATTTTGGTGATTAAAAAATAAACGTTGTAATCTCATCTACTTCTTTTCTTGGAAGTTTCTTCGGTTTATCTTTCGGATAACCGAGTGAAATAACCATATTTATTTGTTTTTCGGTCTCAATTTGAAAATATTGTCTTAGTTCTTTTTGAGCTAACAATACAGGCCCTGTCATTGGACACGTACCAAGACCCTTCGCATGTGCAGCCAGCATTAAGTTTTGTGCCGCTAAACAGCTACTCTTAATTCCTTCCTCTTCCCACACTGCATCCGGAACGAAGGCAATTGGATCAAATATCTTTTCACGAAACTTTGATTCATAAGGTGTTGCCAAACATACGATTAATACTGGTGCCTCAGAGAAAGCTGTTGCATATGGCCCGAAAGAACGTGTAAGTAATTTCCCTGCTTTCTCTTCTCCATTTTCTGCTGCTTTTGCCGCAAGTTTATGTAATGCATCCCAAGTCATTTGTTCAATTTCTTTAATTTTCTCTCGATTCATAATGACTAAGAACTCCCACGTTTGCGAGTTCGTATCACTCGGTGCATAACGAGCGCAATCAATAATTTCTTTTATATCACTAGTAGATACTTCTTGTTCTGTAAACTTTCTAACACTTCTTCTTCCGTGGATTACCTCTTTAAAAGCTTCATAATTCATACATTAAATCCCCTTTTACAGCGTTTTCAAAACCTGTCCTATGTTTGAATTATATCATGAAAAAAAGCTGGGGGAATACCAGCTTTTTTCTTCATTATTAATTTGTCACTTTAAACAAACTAATACTTTCTTCATATGCAGATTGTAGTTTTTTCGTAATTGGCCCTCTTTCGCCGCTAGCAAACTGTTCATCGCCAATTTGAACAACCGGGAATATTTCGAGTGGTGTCGCTGTAAAAAAGCACTCATCCGCCTCATATACCTCTTGTAATGAAAATTCTCGTTCTTCTACTTCGATATGTAACTCTTTCGCTAATGTTATAACATAATGGCGAGTAATACCATGCAAAATAAAGTGATCAGCTGGATGTGTAATCAGTTTATCATTTTTTACTATGAAAAAATTAGAATGACATCCCTCTGTTACAACTCCATCTCGCACTAAAATCGCTTCTTGATATCCTTGTTCATTTATTTTATTTTTAATCATGATATTAGGAAGTAGATTTAATGATTTTATATGACAAAATTTCCATCTTATATCCTCCTCTACCGTTACTTTTATACCGACTTCCATCGTAGCGACTGGTCTTGGGAACGAAACAATATTTGCAAAATACGTTGGTTGAAGGTCTTTTTCATATACATGGTTTCTTGCTTGAGCACCTCTTGATATTTGTAAATATACATTACCATCTTCTTGAAATTGATTTTTTTCAATCATTTGATGTAGCTCTTCTACTAACTCTTCCTTTGTAAATGGTGCAATGAGTTTAATTTCTTCCATTGATTTAAAAAAACGCTCCAAATGTAAATCTAATAAATGTGGCTTCCCATCGTATAGTCTGAATACCTCATATATACCATCACCAAATTGGAAACCTCGCTCTTCTAATGCAACCATCGGCTGTTCTTCCTTCGTATTTACAATTCTCCCATTAAACAAAATCCAATCTTTATGAGTAGCTTTCATTCCTTCCCACTCCTTTATTACGTGATTGATTTTATTGTACAACTTAAAACGACTGAAAAAAAGGAATTTTCTGTATTTATATAAATAAAAAATGCATCACCTATTTAAAGTGATGCACTCAGCCATTCATTTATCCCGCTATTGACGGGCAGTAAAACTCTCACCTCAAGGTTAGGTGGGAGATAACGGCCCGTAATCGCCTGATTGGTTCAACTTTATTTCAGAAAATATTTTTCAATATCATCTAGCATTAGGTTTGCTGCTTTAATACCGCCTGCTGTATTCCAAATTACTTCATCTACTTGGAATACTTTATTATTTTTAGAGGCTTGTAGCTGCTTAAAGAGTGGGTCTTCTGTCCATTCTTTTGCTAACGTGTTTCCTTCATTCTTCTTATCGCCATCTTTATCAGATGTGAAATAGAATAAGTAGTCCCCGTCCATATTTGGAATTTGTTCTTTTGTAATTCCTTTTATCGCAAATTCATCTTTATCTTGTAATGGTGGTCGTTTAAATCCAATATCGTTTAAAACAACACCTGAGAATGAGTTCTTTTGATATATACGAACATCACCTGGAACGAAGCGAATAATAGAAACTTTAGAGCTTAATTTATCTCCTAGCTTCTCTTTCATTCCTTCAATACGCTTTTTATAATCTTCAATTGCCTTTTGACCTTCTTTTTCTTTATTTACAGCCTTTGTATAGAGCGTAAAGTTTTCCTTCCAATCTCCACGCAATGTTTCAGCGTATACAGTTGGCGCGATTTCTTTCAATTGTTCATATATTTTTTCATGACGCATTTTATTCCCGATAATTAAATCCGGCTTAAGCTTCATTACTGCCTCTAAATTAATATCACGCTCAGTTCCTACAACTTTCGTATCTTTTAACTCTTTCGCTAAATGAGGGTACCATTCATCACCCGCACGCGGTTTCGTAGTTCCAACTGGCGTTACTCCCACAGCTAGAAGAGCCTCTGCACCTTCATTTGTTAAAACAACAACTTTTTTAGGTGTGCCATTTACTGTTGTTTCCCCCATTGCATGCTTTACAGTATAAGAATCTTTCGCTTTAGCTGATGGATCATTTTCTTTTTTTTCTTCTTTACTACACCCTGCGATTATAACCATAAGTATCATAATGCAGAACATAAACATTTTTTTAGTATGTAACATATGTCCTCCCTAGATGAAATCGATTATCATTAACAACTAAAGGTTAATGTATATTACATACATTGTCAATGTATATCAGAGAACTTTTTTAATATATACTATTTAGATTCTATCCGTTATTCAAATGTTTCTTTTTGAAACTATCTGTGTAAGTATGTAAATAATGGCCGTTCTTAAAATGCGTATCTATGTTATATATAGATACGCATTCATATTAAATTATAAATTTATTTCCTAATATTGATTATATTTAATATATGATGGATCATTATACACCCACTGATTTCCACCAAGGTTCAACCAACTGTTTTGATTAATAAATACTAAATAAGATTCTGGTTTATTTAATTTACGAATTACTGAAGATGATGTTGATGGACCACTTCTTAAATTCACATTCGTTCCTTGTATATATGCGACACCGATTGCGCTACCATCACTATTGCTCGTCTTTACAAAATTAATGTAAGACGGGTCATAATACACCCACTGTCCGTTACCTAAGTCTAACCATCCGTTACTTTCTTGATATACGACATACGATTCTGGAGAGTTTAATTGGCGAATTACTGAAGATGATGTTGATGGGCCACTTCTTAAATTTACATTTTTCCCAAGTATATAAGCAATTCCCTTCGTTTGTGGTGTTGGCTGAGGGTTTGGAGGTTGTGGATTTGGAGGATTTGGATTCGGAGCTACTCCAAAAATAGCTGCTATTCCGTTTACATATGCTTGACATAGATCTTCAATAAATTGTGGGTTTTTCAATAAATTTGCATCAAACGTTGTATCAATAAAAGCAGTCTCAGTTAAAATTGCATCCATTGCAGTCTCTCTTAGTACTGCATAATTTGCTTTTTTTGCCTCTCGGTCACGAAGGCCGTATTTTGTTAATACAGGATTGACTGCTGCATGAATTTTTTGTTGCTTTGCATATGCGGAGCTACTGTTAGATAACCCATTATAAATATAACTTTCAAATCCAGTTCCACCGCCACTATTTATATGAAATGAGATAAAGTAATCTGCTCCAAAAGAATTAGCGATATTAGCACGTTCTGATAAAGAGATAAATACATCACTATCACGTGTCATTTTAATAGTAATTGGGTAGTTTGCAGATAGAATGTCTCGCACACGTCTCGCTATTTGAAGTGTTAAGTTTTTTTCTACTAAACCATTACCAACAGCACCAGAATCATATCCACCGTGACCTGCGTCGATTACAAGTTTCATATCACTGTCTCGTTCCTTTCTTTCGTGTAATAGGTTTACATTGCTACTCGTCCTATTTTATGTAAAATGTACAAGTTCCGTTACAATTACAAATAAAAAACCACCTTATGTAAGGCGGTTTCTATCATCTTGCTTTAACCAATTTAAAATAAATATATACGATTGATAGTGAATATAACGTATGCAAAATAAAATAAATAAAAGACCCATTCCAACACCGCTGTATAACAAACCGAACTTTAAAAAAATGTTCAAAAGTGGCGGGAAATTAGTAATATTTTGTACTGTAACAAGCATGCAAAACAAAATAAAAAACACAGGTACATATTGTAATTCGTACGGCTTTCTTTTCTTACTAGCTCTTTTCCGAATGAACTTATGGCTTAGTTCTGCCAAAATAAAACATCCTCCAATTAATACAAGACCAGAAGTCATTATCATGTATCCACCTGCCTTATATTTATTTTAGCACATTACTAATCATCGTTATATTTTCTTCACGTATGTTCCATCTTCTTCATTAAAGCCAAAGCTCTCTATGAAAATTTTTGCTTGTTCTGTTAATTCCTTTTGTAACACTTTTATCTCTTTCACACCTCTTTGTTTCATCATCTCTTCAAATGTAAAATACGTATTTGTTCCATATCCGTAACTTTGATAATCAAAATGAATTATTAATTGAGATAAAACTACACTCTCTTCTTGAACACTGTAATCTATTACACCAATATATGTATCATCAACTTTTACGCAATACTGCACCTGTTTCTCACTTACATTATGCGAGCGGAACATTTCTTTAACAACGCTTTCATTTTCTACTGTTACTTTTTCAAACGCAATCATATGTTGTCCATCCTTTTACTATTATTGTATCAATAATACGTTCTATTTATGAAAAAAAACCTTAAGACCATATGCGGTCTTAAGGTTTTTCTTATTAAACTAAGCTATACGCACGTTTTGTTTCTTCGTGGAACTTATTCGTATCGTATTTATGCTCAACATAAATTTGGTGCCAAACCATAAACGCAAGTACAGTCCAAATTTTACGGCTATAATCGCCTTTATCTGCACAATGTGCTTCCAGTAAGTTTAATACATACTGTTTGTCGATTAAATGATCTGTTTTACTTTCGTTTATAATATTTATAGCCCAGTCATGCATTTCATCTTTTAACCAGTGACGAATTGGTACCGGGAATCCAAGTTTTTTACGATCTAACACGTGATCTGGAACGATTCCGCGTGCTGCTTCACGTAAAATAGCTTTCGTAGTTCCGTTAGCAATCTTTAATTCAGTTGGAATTTTTGATGCAACATCGAATACTTCTTTATCTAAGAACGGTACACGAAGTTCTAATGAGTTTGCCATTGTCATTTTATCAGCTTTTAATAAAATGTCACCACGTAACCACGTGAACATGTCAATGTACTGCATTTTACTTACATCATCATAATCTTTAATCTCGTTATACAATGGTTTCGTGATATCCATATAGTTAACACTTTCATTGTAGAACTTCATTAATTCCGCTTTCTCTTCTTCACGGAAGATTTTCGCGTTTCCATAGTAGCGCTCCTCAATTGGCGTACATCCACGCTCTAGGAAGCTCTTTCCTTTAAATCCTTCTTTAAGAGCACCGCTTAATGCTTTTAGAACGCTCTTACCTGGGCTAGGAATGTACGAGAACATTTTTAGTGAGTTTGGCTCACGGTAAATGTTATAACCACCAAATAGCTCGTCTGCGCCTTCCCCTGAAAGAACAACTGTTACATGTTTACGTGCTTCTTTTGCAACGAAGTACAATGGTACAGCTGCTGGATCTGCTAAAGGATCATCCATATGCCAAATAATTTTTGGGAACTCATCCATAAATTCTTTCGCTGAAATAAATACGTTATGGTTTTTAACGCCTAATTTCTCAGCAGTTTCTTTCGCAACATCAACTTCACTGAAACCACGTTGTTCAAAACCAACAGAGAACGTTAAAAGGTTCGGATTCATTTCTCTTGCGATAGAAGCGATAATAGATGAATCGATACCACCAGATAAGAATGAACCTACTGGTACATCACTTCGCATATGTACTTTTACTGAATCGTATAATACATCACGAATTGCTTGGATATGCTCTTCTTTCGTTGCGCTTGAAGCATTGAAATAAGGCTTCCAGTAGCGATGGATTTCCATCTCTTTACCGATTTCCTTTACGAAATAATGACCAGGCTCAATTTTATTAACATCAATTGTTAATGTTTCTGGTTCTGGACCATATTGGTACGTAAAGTAATGTTGTAGTGACGTTGGGTTTACCCCTTTGTCTTCCATTACATGCATAATACTTTTCTTCTCAGATGCGAAGAATGTAGTATCATCTTGTTGCGCGATATATAATGGTTTAATACCAAAGTGGTCACGTGCACCGAAAAGTTTCTTTTCTTCACGATCCCAAATCATAAATGCAAACATACCACGAAGATAGTCTACACATTTTTCTTTCATATGTGCATACAATGCAATGATAACTTCTGTATCAGATTGCGTTGCGAAAGTCGCACCTTTTTCAAGTAACATTTCGCGTAATTCTACATAATTGTAAATTTCACCATTAAAAATAATTACATATCGATCATTTTCATAAGTTAGCGGCTGATGTCCTGCCTCTAAGTCAATGATACTTAAACGGCGGAAGCCAAATTGTACATGTTCATCACGAAAATATCCTTCGTCATCTGGACCGCGGTGGAAAATCATCGTGTTCATATTTTCAAATTGATGTTTTTCTGTTTCTGAAAACTCTCTAGGGTTTTCACATAAACATCCTACAAAACCACACATACTTCTTACCCTCTTTCGGTTTTCATTCTGTTTCTATACTACTATATCAACCCTATTTATACTAGCATAATCAACTCAATATGGCGACCAAAAACTATAAAAAAATCACTCCATTTCACATTTTTAACATTTTTTTATGAAAACATGAAAATTAGGCAATCACCTTTCTCCGCTTTTGTCATATGATATTGCAAATTGATTTCTAGGAGGGAATACCATGAGTGAAGAAAAAAAAGATTCTTCTCGTCCACCGGTTCGCAATTATTTAAAGCAAATTGATGATTTTTTTGAGCAAACACCTCTTCGCAATGTAATCGCTGATTTGAATCATTTTTTCCAAAAAGGAAATCGTTTATTAACATTCCCTGTAGATTTATATGAAGTTGATGAAGAACTCGTTGTTACCGCTGAACTACCGGGTATACAAAAAGAGCAAATTCAAATTGAAATACAAACCGAATACTTAAAAGTCTCTGTAAAAGAAGAAATACTTGAAGAGGCAGAAGAACAAACATCTCATAACTATTATCGCCGAGAACGGTCTATTTCAGAAGCCGCAAGAATGATTAAATTGCCTTATTCCATTAATAAAAAAGCAGCGAAAGCTTCCTATCAAAATGGTGTGTTAGAAATTCGTGCACCGAAACTTCCACAACAGCATGACATTTTATCTATAGACTAATGTAAAAAAATAAGGGTGCTACGCACCCTTATTTTTAATCCACTAATCGCTTCATATCACGTATTATATCTTCGTACGGTGTATTACTAATACCGCTATACTTTTTCATTACTTTTCCATTTTGATCAATTAAATAAAATGATGTACCATGTATTACTTGACCGTTCTCTGGCTTATCTACAAGTGATTGGAAATTATCTTTTGAAAACTTTGTAATATCTTCTAACGAATAACCCGTCAATAAATTCCAATTACTAGTATCTTCTGTAAACTTTTGAATGAAAGCTTTCAGATTTTCTGGTTTATCAAGATCTGGATCTACACTAAACGAGACAAACTGAACGTCTAACTTCTCTTCCTTTGCCATCTTCTGTAATTTTGCCATATTAGCAGTCATTGGCGGACAAACTGTTTGACAGTTTGTGAACATAAAATCTGCAACCCATACTTTCCCTTTTAAATCTTTTGTACCAAATTGTTTTCCATCTTGATTTGTGAATTGGAAAGTTTCTAAATCCCAATTTAATGGTTTACGAAGCTTTGAGCCTGATCCACTACATCCAGCGAGTACAAATAGACAAAATACAACCATAAGACCAATTAGTTTTTGATAACGCTTCATTTATAAACCTCTTTTCTCTATCCTAAATTTAAATAGGTTATGCTCATCATAACAAAAGTTAACACTACGAGAAAATTGTTTACTGCATTTGTTCACGAAATCGTACGAATTTACGTATGATACTTCTTAATTTCAAGCGAATTACTAGACAAAATATGTTTTTTCACTATTATTTCTCTAAATCGTATTTGCAAAACAAAGCTCATTGTTAAAATTGTAAATACCTCTCCCTATTTTTTAACAATTAATTAAACATTAATCCATGTTATACACTGTATTCCTTAACAACATTTCGGTACAATACAACTACAACGATTTTAAATGAGGTGATGTTCATGGCAAAGCGCTATGAAAATATGGATAATGTCAGTACAAAAAAATCAATTCGTTCTTTTTTAAGATGGCGTAAAGAACGAAATCTGAACAAAAAAGACTTTTCTTTTTTAGTAGAACAATCACCTGTTAAACAAAATGCATTTTTGCAAAGCAATGTTGAAAAAACGACAGTCACATGGGTGGGCCATTCTACTTTTCTTATCCAAACGAATGGACTTAATATATTAACAGATCCAGTATGGGCAAATAAATTAAAGTTAGTTCCGAGGCTTACTGAACCAGGTCTTACTATACAAGAACTACCTAAAATTGATATAGTCCTTATTTCACACGGTCATTATGATCATTTAGATATTTCAACTCTTCGTCAGTTAAATGATGATGTTCTATATCTTGTACCTATCGGATTAAAAAAATTATTTACTCGTAAGAAATTTACGCATGTAGAAGAATATAAATGGTGGGAAAGTACGACGATTAATGAAGTTTCTTTTCACTTCGTACCTGCTCAGCACTGGACGAGAAGATCCTTATTTGACATGAATACATCTCACTGGGGTGGATGGATTATTGATAATGAAACGACTTTGGAAACCATTTATTTTTGTGGCGACAGCGGCTATTTCCAGGGTTTCAAAGAGATTGGAAAGCGCTTTTTAATTGATATTGCTCTTATGCCAATTGGCGCTTATGAACCAGAATGGTTTATGAAAGTATCTCATGTTTCCCCTGAAGAAGCAGTGCAAGCTTATTTAGATTTAAACGCGACACATTTTATTCCAATGCATTACGGAGCTTTTGCACTTGCTGATGAAACACCTCGCGAGGCAATAACAAAACTTCGAAGTAATTGGAATTTGCGTATGTTACCGTGGGAACAACTGCATGTACTCTTTTTAGGCCAAACTTTTACTTATAATAGCGACACAAATAAAAAACAAGTACAAGAAAAAATCGAAACTTTACAAGTGTAATGTAACTACTTATTTTCTATATCCATCATATAATATAGAAAATCATAAAGGGTGTTTTCTATGAATGAATATTTACAGACTCGCTACATCATTAGCGGGAGCGCCTGTATAGCCCTTCTCATTTCTTACTTTCTATTCACATAAAGTGAAACTTTAATCAGTGGGGGTTGTTCATCATCCTCACTGATTATTAGCCTTCACCAATCGGGCATTTACGGACCGTTGATCTCACACCTAACTTCTTTGCTTTCGCTGAATTTTGAGGTGAGGGTCTTACTGTCCGTTAATGCGGGATAAAAAAGCTACTTGAAATATATTTTCAAGTAGCTTTTTTATTACTCTGCTAAATACATAAATCCAATTGCACCCGGACCTGTATGAGTACTAATAATAGGCGTTGTATAGAAAATTTCTGATTGAGTAAATCCACTCACTTTTTCCACAGCTGCTTTCATACTTTCAGCTAAAGGAATTGCTTTTGCATGCGGAATCGCAACAGCTTTTACAACTTTTCCTGCTGTATCTTGCTCAAATAACTTAGCTAACGTTTTTACAATTTGGCCTTGACTGCGCACTTTCGTTACAGGGTTATAAACACCGTCTTCAAGGCTAGCAATTGGCTTTATATTAAGTAGCGAACCGATAAACGCTTTTCCTTTACCGATACGTCCACCCTTCACTAAGTTTTCTAATGTATCTACCACTACATATAAACGAGTATTCTTTCTCACTTCATCTACACGTTTTAAAATTTCTTCTAGTGAGCGTCCTTCATTTGCCATTTTTGCAGCTTCTATTACTTGATATGCTAAAGCATGTGTAATAAATTGTGAATCAACAACTGTTACTTTTGTATCAGTCATCGATGCAGCACTATTTGCAGTCGCAACAGTACCACTCATTCCACTTGTCATATGGATAGAAAGTACTTCACTTCCATCTTCACCTAGCTTGTCATACATTTCTACAAATGTACCCATAGCTGGTTGTGATGTTTTTGGTAGTTCCTCTGATTTAATCATTTCTTCAATAAACTCATCAGGTTGTAAATCAACGCGATCTAAATATGTTTGTCCATTTACAGAGATTGATAATGGTAAAACATGAATGTCATACTTCTCGATTACATCTTGTGATAAATCTGCCGTTGAATCTGTTACAATTTTAATTTTTTGCATACTATCCTTCTTCCCTTTCCAATACGCTCTCCTTGTTATTATACTAGCATTCCTAATGCTTTCAACAATTTCGAACGAAATTTCATCAAATTAATTATATTTTTATACCTAAAATAAAAAGACAGAGTATTCCTGACTCTGTCCTGCTCTAATTTATGCGTTTTTTTCAAGGGTATTTGTTTTATATACATTTAAATAATCATTCCACTTCAAACATTTTTGTAAATATTCACGGAAAGAATACGAAAATCTTGGGTGCTTTTGTTTTTGAATTTTTGCAATAAATAATTGAAGACGAGACTGAATTAGAAACGATAATGGATGCTGCGCCTGTAGGACAGGGATTTCGAATATTTTAATACAATCCCCTGTTGAATGAGTGAAATAAAAACTTTTCGTAATCACAATATCAATCCTCTTTTTCATTGGATTTTGAACTTCCTCTACTTTACGCTGTAACACGTTGTTTAAAGTGGAGACTCCTTTGAATACAAAAGTATCCTTAGATGATCCCTTTAGTCCTTATGGTTAGTAGATTTATTCTCTATTCATCTCCACCTAATCCATCCCCCGTCCTAATTATCACGTGAGACGGGAATCTCGTTATCCGTAAATTGCTTAATACATTCAGTATAAACTTATAAAGGTGCAAAGTTTGTCTAAATTTTGGAGATTCTATTATTTTTTTCTTCTTTATATTGTATACGTTTATAGCCATAGTATAACAAATAATTAAAAAAGTGCCTTTATAACGAGGCACTTTTCGACTGTATTTCTTCTTCCCTTTTCTTTTTTCGCTTACTAACAATCTTTGATAAGGCAATACTAATTTCATAAATACAAATAAGCGGTACCGCAACTAAACTATGAGATAAAAAATCTGGCGGTGATATACACGAGGCAATGATAATCAATGCTACGTAAGCATACCTTCTTATTTTTATTAGAAACTCCGCCGTAAGTATGCCAATACTCGTTAAAAACATTACCACTACAGGTAATTCAAAAATCACAGCAAATGGAACTGTTAAATTAAGTACAAAATGAAAATACTTTTCTGTCGTAAACATCGTATTAAACATTTCATTACCTATCGTAGTTAAAAAATGAAATAAAAACGGCATTACAATAAAATATCCAAAACTTAAACCTGCAATAAATAATATAGACAATACCGGTATATACATTACAGTCATCTTTTGTTCATTTGGATGTAAACCTGGTTTTACAAATAACCAAATTTGTATAGCAGCAAAAGGAATTGTACAAACGATAGCAAATACTGTAGCAATCGAGAAAAAAATCCACAATACATCACTTGGACCGAGAACAGTTAATTTCATTGGTAAATCTTTTACAAGCCAAAAATAAATATCCTTCGTAAAAGTAAATCCAATAATTAAAAATAATACAAAGGATAACACTGTATAAATTACTCGTTTGCGAAGCTCAACGATATGTTCTACTACACTCATTTCCCGATCTTCCATCTCGTTCACCACACTTTACTTATCCATTACGAGGAAAATCCATTACATTTTTTCTTTCTTTTCCTTCTCTTGAAATGCGTCATCAGTCAATTCTTTCGTTGATTTTTTGAATTCTTTTAACGTTTCCCCTAAAGCCTTTCCGATTTCCGGCAATTTTTTAGGCCCAAATAATATTAGTACAGCTACTAAGATTAAAATTAACCCTGGAAAGCCAATATTTGAAAACATTTCCCCATCCCCTTTATTAGTAGATTTCTTGTCCTACTATTGCATAATTTTATTTTGTCAAAAAAGTTTGAAAACGTCAACAAATCCATCGTCTTTTGTCAAAAAAATTCAAAAATATAATCAATTATACAAATTTCATTTTCTATTGCTCTTGTGTATGATATGGTAAGGGAAATGACATATTATTTCATGATAGTAGAAAGGATTTGCATTATGACTGAAAAAATGACACGAATGACCCAATTTGTAAAAGAAGAAATTGCAAATGCAATTACACATGGTATCGGTGCCATTTTAAGCATCCCTGCCTTAATCATATTGATTATTCATGCTTCTAAGCACGGTACCGCATCAGCTGTTGTTGCATTTACCGTTTATGGTGTAAGCATGTTCTTACTGTACTTGTTTTCAACGTTGCTACATAGCATTCACCATCCAAAAGTAGAAAAATTATTTACTATTTTAGATCACTCAGCCATCTATTTATTAATCGCTGGCACATATACTCCTTTTCTACTCATTACACTTCGTGGACCTTTAGGTTGGACGTTACTCGCAATTATATGGACACTTGCAATTGGCGGTATTGTCTTCAAAATTTTCTTTGTACGCCGTTTTATAAAAGCATCCACTTTATGTTACATCATTATGGGCTGGCTCATAATCGTTGCTATTAAACCACTTTACGAAAATCTAACTGGACATGGTTTTTCACTACTTTTAGCAGGTGGCATTTTATATTCAGTCGGGGCAATCTTCTTCCTTTGGGAAAAGCTACCTTTCAACCATGCCATTTGGCACCTCTTCGTTTTAGGTGGTAGTGCAATGATGTTCTTCTGTGTACTCTTTTACGTCTTACCTGCAGCGTAATAAAAAAGGTTTCAGCTTGATGAAAGCTGAAACCTTTTTTATTACTTATGTAATTGTGATGCGATAACATCCTGTGTATGCTTCGTTAATTCTTTAATATCCATATTCGCATACTCTTCAGGTGTAATCGGCTTAGAAATCGTTACTGTTGCATGAGCTCGTTTCATACGATTTCCATTCGCTTCAAACATTTTATATGTACCATCTAACGTTACAGGTAAGATTGCTACACCAGATTTTACTGCTAGGTGAAAACTACCAGCTTTAAACTCTCCAATTTCGCCACCCTTACTTCTCGTTCCTTCAGGGAAAATTACGATAGAATGTCCATTCTTTAATAGTTCAATTCCATCTTTAATCGCTTGAAGAGATTGACGACGATCATTACGAACCATAAATACACAATTCATAAGTTCCATCCAAGTTGGTACAACTGGAAACTTCTTAATCTCTGCCTTTGAAACGAATCCAATTGGTTTATTTAAGTAACCTAGTAAAACAGGAATATCCATATTACTTTGATGATTACTTACAACTAGTACCGGCTTGTCTTTCGGAACATTTTCAAGCCCTTTTACTTCTACTGCCCCACCAGCAACACGTACCATTTTTTTACCAAACCAATTTGTCGTTTTATATACAGCATTATCTTTTTCTTGCGGTGACATCGTATTTACTTGTTTTTTAAGACGCCACATTCTCGGTGTAATCGCAATTACAATTAAAATTAAATAAAAGATTTTAAAAAACGTTTGAATCATACAGAACCCCCACCTATTATCATTCCGACCTTCATTATACTAGACAAACGAAGGAAAAAGAAGAAAAAATGTCCAAACAACAAGTGTTTGGACATTTTTAAGTATTCTATATTAGAAACGTTTTGCTAATTCACGTGCGTTAGCAATTGCTGCTTCTTTAATTTCTTGTGCTTTTTCAGGATTAGCATTCATACCTTCAACTGCAATATATTCAGTTTCATTTACACCGATGAATCCTAATACTGTTTTCAAGTGATTACGACCGAAGTCTACAGCTGCGTATGCTCCTTCAGAATAAACGCCACCTGTTGCTTGAATGTGAAGTGCTTTTTTGCCTTCTAATAAGCCAACTGGACCATTTTCAGTATATTTGAATGTTTTGCCTGCGATTGCTAAGTTATCTAAGTATGCTTTTACTACTGGTGGATAGCTAAAGTTCCACATTGGAGTTACGAATACATAACGATCTGCATGCATAAATGTTTCTAAGTTTGTGTTCATTGCTGCAACTTTTTGTTGTTGAACTTCTGTTAAAGTTTCAAAGCCTTCACCTGCTGCAAATTTACCCCAAGCAGCAAATACATCTGCATCAATTGCTGGTACAGTCGTATTGAATAAATCAACTGTTACAACTTCGTCTTGTGGATGCTCGTTTTTATAAGCTTCGATGAAAGCTTCTCCTACTGCCATTCCGAAAGAACCTTCTGCTGAATTTGGATTTGCTGTGATAAATAGTACTTTTGTCATTGTATTCTCTCCCTTTAATTTTATCTTTAATTTGAGATTTATAATTCGAAAGTAAATAACTTACCTTATGTAAGTATAATACAAAATCTCTCGCTTCATGTCAATAAAAAATAGCTACTTTTTTTTCGTAAGTTAATAAGTTGTTTTGTAATCTATAAATTATATATTTCCATTTAAAATGTTAACTAAATAAAAAACTACCTCCATATATCATGGAGATAGTCCTTCATCAACCTTTATTTTTGAAAAATATGTTTCACTTTTTCAGCTGGAATGTTACTTCCACCTCTACCTTTTACATCTTCAATCATCATTGTAATGACCATATCAGGTGCATTTAAATCAAATGCAGCGAACCAGCCTAGTTCTTTTCCTTCGGCCTCTTTAGATACTTTTAATTCCGCTGTACCTGTTTTTCCAGCAAGGGTCATACCATCAATTTTAGCAATTTTCCCTGTACCATCCGGATCATTAATTACTTTAGTCATAGCAGTTTTTAATATATCCTGATTTCCTTTTGAAATGACATTTTCTTTCCAAGCTTTTGGTTGTTTATCTGTTTTAATGATATATGGTGACGGAATTGTTCCATCATTTACAATTGGCGCATATGTTAAAGCTAGATGAAGAGGAGTCATTAACACTTGTCCTTGACCATATCCTGTATCTGCCATTTGAATATCATTTTTAATACCATCATTTGCGATTTTAGAAGCTGGGAATCCATATTCAATTGGTAATTTCTCATCGAATCCGAATTTTTTCGCTTCACTCATAAATTTATCTTTTCCGATTTTTAAAGCTTCTTGTGCGAAGTAAATATTATCCGAATATTTCATTGCCTTATCCAAATCAATCGGATTTGCATCTTTCACACGTGTTACGTAATAATTGCCCCAAGAAGAATCTTTTGTCCATTTCAATCCTTCAATTTTCAATTCTTCTTTTGGATCAATCGTTTTCGTTTCAAGACCGATTGCAGCTGTAATTGGCTTAAATACAGAACCTGGTACCGATAATTGTGTAAATCGGTTCGTCATCGGTTTTTTCGGATCATTATTCCAAGCTTCACGTTGTGCTTTCGATGTTCCTCGTGCAATTAAATTAGGATCATATGCTGGACTACTTACAAGTGCAATTGTTTCTCCACTTTTCGGATTAATTGCCGCACTTGAACCAGCTTCGCCCTTCATTTCATTATACGTTTTTTCTTGAACAGCACTATCGATAGTTAAAGTTACATTTTCTCCATCAACAGCTTCTGTTTTTGCTAAATTTTTAATTTCTTTTCCTTGTGCATCTTCTACAAAGACACGGCCACCTTTTTTACCGCGTAGCTTTTCTTCCAATACTTGCTCTAATCCAGCTTTACCAACTGGCTCATCAGCTTGGTAGCCTTTCTTTTGTAGCGTTTTTAAATCTTCAGCATTTACCTTTCCGATATAACCAGTTAGATGAGCTGCCGCTTCCCCTAACGGATATGTACGAACATTTACAGGTTTTGTTGCAACACCAGGTAAATCAATATACGTATTTTGCGTTGCCCCTTCAGGTAAAATTCCAATTGGTACAAGATACCCTGGTTTTACCCATTTAGCAGTTAGTTTTTGATCAATTTCTTCTACAGACATATTTAACAACTTAGCTACTGCTTCTTTCGTTTGCGGAGCAGTTTCATCTAATTTTTCTGGAACGATTCCGATCTCAGAAGCTTTCCCATTCGTCGCCAGACCTTTTCCATTACGATCGTATATTTCACCACGTTTTGGCTCTGTTGTTTGCATACGCACTTTACTATCTTTTGTCATGCCAGGGAAAATGAAATCAGGTGTCCAATCTATTTTCCAAGATTCTTTATCTCCATCTTTTTCTTTCACCATTTTTGCTTCATGACCAAAAGTGATTTTACCACCAACTGTATCCATGCTTACTTTAAAAGGAACAGGGCCTTCATCTTTTTTATCTTCTTTTACTTCCCCTGTTTCTACCTTTAAGTCTTTCACTTCAATACCAGAATAAATTTTTTCATATTTCTCAGTAAACTCTTTCTTGGAAATATCTTTTTTTGCATTTTCTGATAATTGATCGTACATATCTGTAAATTTTTGTTTATTCCATGATTTTACATATGTATCAAACGCTTCTTGTGGTTTTTCTTCTTTACCACATCCAACTAACATGAATGTTAAGCAAAGAAAAAGAATCCCCCATATTTTTCTCAACTGATTCTCCTCCTCTTTCTATAGTAATACTTTTGAAAATTTTAGCATTTTTCACATGCTACCTTTCATTATAGCATTATTGAATACCATCTATAAACTTACATTTATAAATACAAATAAAAAAATTGATGCGAATACTCACATCAATTTTTATTATTATTGTTGTTTCTCAT
Source organism: Bacillus cereus group sp. N12 (assembly GCF_016483575.1). Classification (NCBI taxonomy): domain Bacteria; kingdom Bacillati; phylum Bacillota; class Bacilli; order Caryophanales; family Bacillaceae; genus Bacillus; species Bacillus cereus group sp. N12. Next base: position 193,849 of record NZ_JAEHBO010000002.1, on the reverse strand, counting down.
ATACATGGTAATAATACGTATACGGATTTTTTTCATCCGTTAAACCTTTTTCTACAAAAATCTCTTTCCAATTTGTCATATCCATTTCTGGGAAGAATGTGTCTCCTTCAAATGCGTAGTGGATTTTTGTTATATATAACTTGTCTACATACGGTAAAAAGAGATCATAAATTTGCGCTCCGCCAAAAATAAAAATCTCTTCTTCATTTTTACATAGTTCAAACACTTCTTCTACAGTATGAGCTACTTCGCAGCCTTCTACATGATACCCTTCATTACGAGTTACAATAATATTACGTCTTCCAGGCAATGGTCTACCAATTGCTTCATAGTTCTTTCTCCCCATAATAAGTGGGTGACCCATCGTCGTTTTCTTTACATACTGTAATTCACTCGGTAAACGCCAAGGTAAGTTATTATCTTTACCAATTACTCTATTCTCGTCCATTGCGACCATAAATGAAACAATCATCTTGTCATCTCCTCTACAATTACACTGCAACCGGTGCTTTAATCGCTGGGTGTGGATCATATCCTTCAATCGTTAAATCTTCCATCTCAAAATCAAACACAGATTTCACATCTGGATTTAATGTAAGTTTCGGGAACGGACGTGGTTCACGTGCCAATTGTTTTTCTACTTGTTCAAAATGATTCGTATAAATATGCGCATCTCCAATTGTATGAACAAATTCTCCTACTTCAAGACCGCATTCATGTGCAATTAAATGTGTTAGTAGTGAATAACTTGCGATGTTAAATGGAATTCCAAGGAAGATGTCGCCACTTCTTTGATATAGCTGACAAGAAAGTTTTCCGTCCGCTACATAAAATTGGAATAGCGTATGACAAGGCGGTAATGCCATACTCGGTACGTCTTCAGGATTCCAAGCAGAAACGATTAGGCGACGTGAATCTGGCGTTTTTTTAATCATTTCAATTACATCTTTTAGTTGATCCAGTGTTTCACCAGCCGTCGTTTTCCAAGCACGCCATTGCTTGCCATATACGTCTCCTAAGTAGCCATATTTATTCGAAAAATCATCATCTTCTAAAACATTCTTTTTAAATAGGTCCATTTGCTCATCATATTGCACTTTAAATTCCTCATCTTGTTGTGAACGAAGACCGAAATCTGTCATATCAGGCCCAGTATACTCGTCACTTTCTACCCAGCTCTTAAATGCCCATTCATTCCAAATGTTATTATTATGCTGCAATAAATAGCGAATGTTTGTATCACCTTTCATAAACCAAAGTAGTTCACTTGCTACAAGGCGAAATGGTACTCTCTTTGTCGTTAATAAAGGAAATCCTTTACTCAGATCAAAACGCATTTGATATCCAAATACAGATACAGTCCCTGTCCCTGTACGATCTTCTTTCTTCGTACCGTGCTCCATTACATGGCGGCATAAATTTAAGTATTCATATTCAGCATGTTTCATATGTAAAAAAACCTTCTTTCAATCTTATATGAAATTTATCATAACATGAAAAACAACAAATTTAATAATCTTGATAAATAAAAATTATTTTCAGTAATTCTTACAAAATTATTAACTTTCCATATTTAAAAAGGTTTTCATTTTCTATTACCGAAAGTATAGTGCGGTAGGACAAAATTTAAATTTGGAGGTTAGAAGTATGTCTAAAATTGAAACTCCTGTTATGACTTCGTTACAAACTACGGTTGAAAAAATGATGAAGGATTTAAAAGTTCCTGGTGCTGCTGTAGCTGTTATAAAAGACGGTGAAGTTATTCTTTCAGAAGGTTTCGGCTATCGAAATATAGAAACAAAAGAGGCTGTTACACCGAGCACCCGGTTCGCAATCGGTTCCTCAACGAAAGCTTTTGGCACACTTTCATTAAGCTTGTTAGCACAACAAAAAAAGTTTAATTGGGATACTCCTGTCCAGTCTTATATACCTAACTTCTCTTTATGTGAACTACTTGCTACCTCACAAGTTACAGGACGGGATTTAGCCTCTCACCGCACTGGAGTGAGTCGTCATGATGCTCTTTGGTACAGCTCTTCCTTATCTCGAAAAGATCTCGTTGAAAAAATAAAACATTTACCACTTGATGCACCGTTCCGAACAGCATTTTTATATAACAACTTAATGTATGCGACAATTAGCTGCATTGTTGAAAACATTACAAATCAAACGTGGGAGCAATACGCTACAGAACATATTTTAGAACCTTTAAATATGAGGCATACAAACTTCTCTGTTACAGATTCACAAATTACAGAGGATTATGCTTTACCTTACATTGAAAAAGACGGTGAAATAAAAGAAGTTCCATTCCGTAACATCGATACAGTTGGCGCTGCTGGGTGTATTAATTCTACAATTGAAGATATGGCAAATTGGGTACTTCTTCACTTAAACAAAGGAAAGTTTGGAGATCATGAATTAATCTCCTCTGAATTATTACAACAAATGTATACACCACACAATTCAATTCCAGATCAACCAGTTCTATCACTCCCTGAATCTCCATTAAATAGTTACGGCCTCGGTTGGTTTATTAGCGCTTATCGTGGTAACAAAGTGATTCATCATGGCGGTAATATTGATGGATTTTCGGCACTTGTTTCATTCATGCCAAAAGAAAATGTAGGTCTTGTCATTTTAACGAATGCTGGAGGCACATTACTTCCTACTTATCTTGCTAACCAAATTTATGACGAGCTACTTGAATTAGAAGGCATCGATTGGCATAAACGTGCTGCAGAAGATACTGAAAAAATGAAGGAAATGATGAAAGAAGCAACTGAATCCCTTCCTGAGCAAATTAAAGGGACTACACCTTCTCACAAATTAGAGGATTATACTGGTACTTTCGAACATCCTGCATACGGAACATTACAAGTATACAAGCGAGATGATTCATTATTTGTGCAATTCATGGAAATGGACATTCAATTAACACATCATCATTACGACATCTTCTCTGCAAAAGTTGACTTATTCCGAATGAAAATGAGTTTATTATTCGCTTATGAAATGAGTGTGAATGGTGAATTTCCATCCCTTCAGTTACATGTGCCAGCTACGTTAAGTACTCAGCCGCTTACATTTAAGAAAATTAAATAATTATTTTAATAATAAAAAAAGTAGGTGTGAGATAACACACCTACTTTTCCTATTCTTCATTTATCATTTCACTACCAAACCAAATCGGCTTCGATAATTCAAAGTTTTTATGATCCTCTAAAACAATAGCAAGGCGTTCTAACGTATCCTCTAACATATGCGGTGCTGCTCGTAAACTCCAAACAACTGAAGAGAAAACCGTCATCCCAACGTATACCGCATATAATCTCCAAAACTCATCCGGTATTTTCCCGTTATAATATCCCGTAATTTGTCCAATGGAATACGGAATACTAATGTCTCTTGCAAATAGTGCAATTTTTACAAAATCATGAAGTGGGTCGCCCCAGTCATAACCATTAAAATCAACAACACCTACATATTTCCCATCCCGCACAATTATATTTTCTAAATGAAAATCATCGTGTTGAAATCGATTTGGGCGGTTTTGTACATACATTTCATTTTCATCTATAAACTTAATGATTTTATCATCATTTTTTATTTTTATTCCGCATGTTTTGTATGCCTCTAAATATTTTCGATGTTTTTTCATGGCTCTTTCATACCATGGAAGTATCCCCTTAGGAGCTTCATATGTATGCATTTTTGCTAAATCTTTTCCTGCTTCTATACCAATATCATATTGTTCTTTTAGTGTATATGTAGGCAACAATTTTTTCGCATCTTCTCCTTCTATATACGAAAAAACACCGTAGCATAAACCTTCTTCTTCCAACAAACCCATTTCAATTGGCCTTTGTGCTTGCACACTACGTTTTTGCATTTCATTTAAAATTTGAAACTCTATTTTCTTTCTTTCAAACTCTTTTATATCGCCTGTCCGTAACAAATACTTTTCATCTTTAATAGTCGTAATGATATATTTTTTATCAGGTGAGAAACCTTTAGAAATTTCTTCAATATTTGCTGCATCCTTTACTATTTGTATATTGTTTTGCCGTGCTGCAATTGTCTTCATGTTTATTCCCCTTATATTTCTACATTTGGTGTATACGCTACTTCTATAATAAATCCATTCGGATCGTAAAAATCAACCGTATAGTATCCGTCCGAATAATGATTCATTTCTATCGGACCACGTATTACCTTCACTTTTGTACTAGCAAGAAAATCTGCTACTTCATCAACTATTTCTCTACGAATAGCTTGATAACAAATATGTCTAGGCCCTAAAGTCCTTACAATTTCCCCGTCCACCTCTTTAAAATATATTTCACTTTCTCCCGTACTATATGCTACTTCATTTAACTTTCTCCATCCAATTATCGAAAACAATTTATCATAAAAAGAAATAGACTCCTCTAAATTCGCGACCCAAAATTCAATATGATGAATACCTGCTCGAAGTGTATTCATATTAAGAATGTGCCCCTTGTACGACTTGTACAATTTCCATAGGCGTATGAACCATATAATCTGGTGCATCTTTTTTCACTGTTTCAATGACATCATACCCCCAAGATACCCAAATTACGTTCACACCAGCCTTTTTACACGCTGCTACATCTCGCTGTTCATCACCGACATATAACATTTCTTGCTCTGTTATTTTTTTTGATTTTAAAAACCTTTTTATCATTTTGTCTTTACCGAACAAATTTTTAGAACAATACACTTCTTGAATATTTTCGATACCATTATTATGTAAAAACGCCCGAATATGCTCTTCTGAGTTAGAGGATATGACGGCAATCCCGTAGCCTTTTTTATGTAATTCATCTAATACATCCTTCATCCCATGGAACAAAACGAGATCTTTTATAGCTGGTTGATATAATTTATAAAACTCTAACGCTAATATCGGTAGTTTATACAGTGGTACATCGAGTTGTTTACATCTCTCGGGCATCGTTAATTTACGTAAATGCTCAATTTCTTCTTCCCTTACTGTTTTATAACCATGCTTTTCAGCTATTTGATTATAGATCGGTACAAATATATTTTGTGAATCTACTAATGTGCCATCAAAGTCAAAAACAATATATTTTTGCATTTCCATACTCCCTTTTCTTCTTTTTTCCTAAACATATGTTATTCAACAACATAGTTGTCTTACCCTTTTATCAACAAAAAAAGAACAAGATTTTCTCTTGTTCTTTTTAAGAAAGCCATTTTGGCGGTACATTCGTATTCCAATAAATATTTCCTAGTTCATGATGTCCAGAGTATCCATCATCAAAACGATGATAATGGAAATTGAAATAATAACCATCTTGCGGTGGATGATCTCTTCTTACATGAAATCGTAGTAAGTCATTTCCAGATTTCGTATCGTAAACGTGAAAAATCTTTTCATTATTTCCACCAGCTGGTTTCTGAGAAATCGATAATGATTGTAACGATTCCTCTGGAACATCATTGGCAAGCTCAGCAATTGCCTCTTCAATTTTCGGTAATATTACATCTTTAAACTCATCTTCAATTACTGGACCAATTTTAGTTCCAAACTTTTGCATCGACTGCTTCTCTGCTTCTTGCATTGCATAAGTAATAAAAGTATCGGTGGTTAACCTGTCATTCGTTTCTTCATATGTATAGGACGTACTCTCCAAATTTTGTTGCCCAGCTGTGCTCGTAGGCTTGTCCGCAGCTTTGGCATTATCAAGCAATATGGAAGGAGGCGTCACTAAACCAAATGTAAATACGGTAATTAATGCGACTAAGGTTTTTCTAAACCAATTTGGCATTTATGTTCCCTCCCCTTTCACTCATTATATTTTATCCCGCATTAACGGGCAAGTAAGACCCCCACCTCAAAATTCAGCGAAGGCAAAGAAGTTAGGCGGGGGATCAACTGCCCGTAAAAGCCCGATTGGTGAAGGCTAATAATCAGTGGGGGATGAAGACCCCCCCCACTGATTAAAGTTTCACTTTATATAACGGTTGTTTCTTCTATTATACAAAATGATTGTAATTTTTGCACTTTACAATTTTGTTAACGTTCACATATTTTTCACTTGAATATGAAATTGTAAGATTTCATACAATAAAATACAACAACAATAAGGAGGCGACCAAATGACTTTAGATGTCATGTATTCCGCCGCAAGCATACTCGTTTTAGTATATTTTATTTATCAATGTGTGACAGATTAGAAAAAGAGCCATTTTCGGCTCTTTTTCTATGGTAAAAATACAATCCAACCAATCCATACTATAAAAATAATCCCGGCAATTACAGCTGGTAATAAATAAAAATGAAGAAGTATAACTATTTATATATCATTATAAAATATTTATTTTCATAGCAGGAAAAAACATTTTTTAACAGAATATTAAATGTTTGATTACATTTTATTGGAGTGAATAATATGTCTTTTCAAATTCGTGAAGCGACGATAGATGATATAGATGCACTTTGTTCTTTAACGAAAGAATTAAAAGGTTCCTCTATTTCCTATGAAGATATGAACAACCGCTTGCAATTCGTACAAATGAGTCCTTTTGATTTTTTATATGTTTATGTGGAAGAAGAAACTATATTTGGATTACTCGGGTTTCGTATACGCGAAAATTTAGAAGATGTAACTCGTTATGGAGAAATTTCAATTATTAGCGTCGATTCTACAATACGGCGGAAAGGCATTGGACAGGTGTTAATGGATTATGCAGAACAATTAGCAAAGAAGCATCATTGCATTGGAACATGGCTAGTTAGTGGAACAAAAAGAGTAGAAGCACATCCTTTTTACAAAAAATTAGGTTATGAAGTAAATGGATATCGATTTGTAAAACATTTTTAAACTACTTTTTACTTGAAGGGACTATAAATATGACAAACATTAAAGCAATTTTCATTGATCGTGACGGTACAATTGGCGGCGACACTACAATACATTACCCTGGTTCTTTTACATTATTCCCCTTTACAAAAGCAGCTCTGCAAAAAATAAAAGCTCAGAATATAAAAATTTTCTCTTTCACAAATCAACCAGGTATCGCGGATGGAATAGCGACTGTAGCTGATTTTGTACAAGAATTAAAAGGTTTCGGTTTTGATGATATTTACGTTTGTCCTCACAAACATGGTGATGGTTGTGAATGCCGTAAACCAAGTACAGGCATGCTTCTAAAAGCAGCGGAAAAACATGGGCTTGATTTAACACAATGTGCTGTAGTTGGTGATCGTTGGACTGATATTGTGGCAGGTGAAAAAGTGAATGCGACAACAATATTAGTACGAACAGGCGCTGGATACGATGCTTTACATACGTACCGAGACAGGTGGGCACATATTGAGCCAAACTACATTGCAGAAAACTTTGAAGATGCAACAAACTGGATATTAAATCAACTATAATACAATTTAAAAGAGACGTTTTCATTTTGAAAACGTCTCTTTTAATCTTACATTTTTTAAAATGTTAATTCATAATGGAAATAACGATTATCTCTTAAATAACCATTTTCAGCGTATAATCGCTGTGCTGATAAATTATCAATCTCTGTTTGTAATTTTACACCTTTTGCGCCATTTTCTAATGCGAATTTTTTAGCAGCTTCTAATAATTTTTTACCTGTTCCAGTTCCGCGCTTCGCGGCTTGTACAAACAGATCATTTAAAATCCATAATTCTTTCATTGAAATGGAAGAAAATGATGGATATAGTTGCGTGAATCCAATATATTCACCGTCTTCAACTGCTACGAAAATAACGGATTCTTTTCTCTCGATACGATTTTGTAAAAATACTTTTGCACCATCTAAATCGGAATCTTGTCGGTAAAACATACGATAGTTATTAAAAACTGATGCTAGTCCATCTAAATCTGCAATTGTTGCCTCATATATTCTCATTTTACTCCATTCCCCTTCCAATACTGTCTCATTATATCCGTTACCCATTTAGGCTGTAGAATTTCTTCTTTCGGCATAAACTCTTTCATTACCGGTTTTATATCCAATATAGGGGTGCCATCAATAGCATCTAATCCCTCAACAATAATTGATTTACCGTCTCTTTTTATCACTTTTACAATTGTTACACCTAAGCGATTCGGGCGATTTTTCCCGCGCTGTGCAAAAATGCCTACTTTAGGATAATCATTATTATTTCTAGGATGTCTAGCAACATATTGAATTTGTTCATCCTTTACTTTATGAAAATAAAAAACAACTTCAATATGAGAAAATTCTTCAATCCCTTGTATACTTTCCTCTGTATACAATTCAGTTAAAGTAATACAGGATCTTACTTCTCCCCATTCGTCATCTTTTATTTCCTTTCTTTCATTATGTACAAATGCGATTGGTTGAACTGAAAACATACGCATCCCCCTTAAATGTAACCACTTACATTATAAAATATTTTCTGAATGTTTTCCACATACACGAACTAAGTTTACATAATATAATTATAATCTATTTCCTAAAGACACATTTACTGCTTCCATTGCATGTATAACAGTTGTATCAAATATCGGAACTAATACGTCTTCCTGCTTTATTAATAATCCTATTTCTGTACAACCTAAAATTATTCCCTGTGCTCCTTTTTGCACTAGCTCTTCTATGACTCTTTTATAATATTCTCTAGATTGCGATGTTATTTTTCCTAAACATAATTCTGTATAAATTATTTCATTTAATTTTTCTCTATTTTTTTCTACTGGTACTATTACTTTTATATTATTCTCTTCTATACGTGACTTATAGAAATCTTGCTCCATTGTATATTTCGTTCCAAGTAGACCAATCGTTTGAATACCTTTTCTTTTAATTTCTTTTGCAGTAGTATCAGCAATATGTAATACGGGGATGTTAATATTCTCTTTTATTTTCTCCACTACTTTATGCATTGTATTTGTGCAAATGATTATAAAATCTGCTCCTCCCTTCTGCAATGAATACGCCGCATTCCCTAATACTTCTCCTGCTCCATCCCAATCCCCGTTAGACTGGAATCGTTCAATCTCTTCAAAATCCACACTATTAATCAAACATTTTGCTGAGTGTAATCCCCCTAATCTACTTTTTATCTCTTCATTTAAAATTCGATAATATTCCGAAGTCGATTCCCAACTCATACCACCTATAAGCCCTATCGTTTTCATATATAACACACACCTACCTAAACTTTTTTCTAAACTAATAACAATGTTTTATTATGTATATTATACACAATAAAACAAGACTTTAAGTTTATAATATAAAGTCTTGTTCTAACTATTTCCAAGGAAATTTTATGTGAATATTCTGAAATTAAACCCCTAATGTTTTTATAGAATCTTCATATTGATAATTAAAACATTGTCGATACAACTGTTTAATTTCATTATAAGAAGGAACTCGCGGATTATTTCCTGGGCTACCACTTTCAATTGCATCCGAGGCCATTTTTGAAATAGCATTTTCAAATTCAACCTCACCGATTCCGTATTCTTTTAAATTTGGAATACGAAGATCAAAACAAAGTTTTTTTATTTCCCTCAGCGTATAATCGGCTATTTCTTCATCACAATAGGAATACATATCTTTATTTAAACAACGTCCAATTTCCGCTAGTCTTTTTGTTGCACTCACTTTTGTATATTCTAAAACTGTAGGTAATAGTATTGCATTTGATATACCATGTGGTACATGAAATAACGCCCCTACTGGTCTTGACATTCCATGAACTAATGTAACAGATGCATTTGAGAATGCAATTCCAGCTTGTAATGAAGCGATCATCATTGCTTCCCTTGCTTCCATATTACCTCCATCTTCATATACAATACGTAAATATTTCATAATACTTTCAATAGCCGAAAGAGCAAGTACATCTGTAAGTGGTTGAGAAAATTTAGAAATATATGCTTCAATTGCATGGCATAATGCATCTATACCTGTCGCTGCCGTAATATGAGGTGGTACCGAACTTGTTAATATCGGGTCAATAATCGCTACTTGCGGGGTAAAACTCGGATGCTTCATCATCATTTTTACATCTGTTTTTTTATTCGTAATTACTGCTACACTTGTTACTTCTGACCCAGTACCTGAAGTTGTTGGAATTGCAATGAGTGGTAGTGGATCATTTTCTATTTCAACATCTTTTTGGACGTAATATTCAATTGCTCCACCATTAGTATATAACACCGCTACTGCTTTCGCAGCATCAATACAACTTCCACCACCAATACCGATAATAAAATCACACTTTCCTTCTTTACAAATCGTTAACGCTTCTAATACGTGTAAATTTGTAGGCTCAGCATTCACTTTATTATATGTAATAACAGTAATCCCTTTCTTATTTAGCTGTTTTATGCACCTTTCAACATACCCTAATTTCTCCATAATTGTATCAGTAACTATAAAAGCTCTTTTCCCAAACTTCTTTGATTGTTCCCCCAGCTTTTCAATCGAATTTCTTCCATATAGTACAGACTTCGGCATACGAAACTCAGCAACTTCTTGCAAATACTCCACCCCTTCTTACCCTTATTAATGTTTAGTTTATAAAAAATCAACTAAATAAACCTTTACAATTCATATAGTATCTATTTTTAATAAATTCCTGTAATAGTATAGAATGCGATAACTAAAAACACAGCAAGCGTTTTCAAAACTGTAATAGCAAATATATCTTTATATGACTGTTTATGTGTTAAACCTGTTACTGTAAGAATAGTAATAATAGCCCCGTTATGTGGTAATGTATCCATTCCTCCTGATGCCATTGATACGATACGGTGCATAACTTCTAATGGGATATCAAATTGATTGGCTGCTGCAATAAATTTATCCCCCATCGCACTTAAAACAATCCCCATTCCTCCTGATGCAGAACCTGTAATACCGGCTAAAATATTCGTCGTTACCGCTCCATTCACTAAAGGATTTGTGAACGTTGCAGAAATGCCATCTCTCATAATTGCAAAACCTGGAAGTGCTGCAATGACACCACCGAAACCAAATTCTGCTCCAGTGTTCATTGTTGCAAGTAGTGCTCCACCTATACTTGTATTCAATCCAGCTTGAAATCCTGTTACTACCCGTTTCCAGTATAATAAAAGAGTTGTTAAAATTCCTATTATAAGTGCCAATTCTACAGACCATATTCCAACTACCGCACTCAATTCTACTTTTCCAAATGCTTTCATACCAATTGCTGAAAAGTCAAAACCGTTCGGATACCACTTCGGTATCATAATAGTAAACACTTTATTCATTACACCTACTAAAATAAGTGGTATAAAAGCAATAAGTTGTTGTGCCCTCGTAATTTCTAAACTATTTAACAGCGGTATTTCTTTCTGCTCTAATTCCAAAGATGCTGCCATTTCAGTATTCCCGTCGTTAAAACCAAAATATCCTTCACCTGCTGCTTTTGCCTTCTTACGCCTACTCTCTAAATATAATAAACCTAACGTGAGTACAAAAATTGCCCCTACAATACCAAGTATCGGTGCAGCATAAATATCCGTTTTAAAAAATGTTGTAGGTATTACATTTTGAATTTGTGGTGATCCAGGGAGCGCATCCATTGTAAATGTTACTGCTCCAAGGACAATTGTTCCAGGTATTAAGCGTTTTGGAATATTAGCTTGTCGAAAAAGCTTAGCTGCAAACGGAAATATAGCAAATACCACTACATATACACTAACACCACTATATGTTAAAATAGCACCCATTAAAACAATCGCTAAAATTGTACGTTTTTCTCCAACCAACTCTACAATCGTCTTTGCAATAGAATCAGCAATTCCTGACATTTCAACTACTTTCCCAAAAATTGCTCCAAGTAAAAACACCGGGAAATATAGTTTAATAAACCCTACCATTTTCTCCATAAAAATATTAGAAAAGAAAGGTAATACAAAACTAGGTTCTGTCAAAAATACCGCAAATAATGCAAAAATTGGTGCAAATAAAATAACAGAAAACCCTCTATAGGCTACAAACATAAGTAAGCTAAGTGCTAATAATATAATAACTAGCTCCAATTATACCCCTCCTTTAAACTGAAAATTCAATCTTTTTTCGATAAATTTCTACTAATCTTTCATTTCTGACATCCCTCCTCTAATTCATACAAATTTTTCATACTAAAATGTCTAATTATACATATTCGATTACATATGAAAAATCCCTTTAAACAAAAACGATTTCATCGTCATACGTTATAAAGGGATTGTTAGTCTCTATTTTTATTTTTTTATTAAACTATTTTCTATACAAAAATGGTGTAGTTCTTCTATATCCTTCGCTATATGGGTCGAACTAACTTCAATCAACTCATTTTCACTACCATAGCCATATAAAACGCCAATTGAAGCAATTCCATTATGATTTGCACCTACTATATCGTGCTTTCTATCTCCAATCATAACAACTTCCTCTTTATTAAGTCCTTCATTCTGAAGTAAAATATGTGCAATTATTTCTTCTTTTTTTATTCTTGTTCCATTCAAATTACTTCCAATGATATCTTCAAAATAATTCGTTAGTTGAAAATGCTCTATTACTTGTCTAGCAAAAATAGTAGGCTTTGAAGTAGCTATAAATAAACGATTTCCGTTATCTTTTAATTGTTTTAGGAGATTTGGAATACCCTCGTATACACTATTCTCCAACAACCCACGTTGCTTTAAATATTCCCTGAAATAAAAAACAGCTCGTTCAACTTCTCCTTCATTCATATTATATCTCTCTACGAATGATTGCTGAATAGGAGGACCAATAAATGAATCTAACTCACTTACATGTAATTCTTCAATTCCAACCTTTTCTAACGCGTACAAAACTGAATTTACAATCCCCTTTTTAGGATCCGTTACTGTTCCATCTAAATCAAATAAAAATGTTGTATACATATTTAATCCCCCACTTATCCTACTTTACATGTAATACTAAAGGTTTTTTTACTACTCTACCTCTACTATACTACCATTATTTGTTTTTTCAAAAAAATCACTTTTTCTATGTTACATAGTTTCGGTTACATTAGACGGATAGATATGATAAAGTAAGAAAGTTACAATTAATTCAATAGAAACTGGTGAAACAAATGTCAATTACGTTAATTTTTATAATGGCTTTCACAATTGTCATCCACGCAGTCGAAACTAGTTCTTATAGTATTCGATTAGCTGGTGTTCGTTTAAAAAAGATTGTCGTTGCCTTATCTGTCGTAGGAATGGTATTACTTATTTCAAGAACTTCAAATTTACTACAAGCCTTTTTAATTGGCGGGATTGTCGATGAAGCAAAACGAGATGCTTCTATTAATTTAGAGCATACTATACGACTTGTACTATTATCTGCTTCCATAGGTACATTACTTGCGATTATTCTTTATCCAACTTTGACAAAACTATTTGGATATGTCATTCAAAACTTTGAAACAGATGGTTCTTTCATTCGAATGATGAAAACAAATAACATTCAAAAATTAAAGTACACAAAAAAATATGTGCGCTTTCCAAGATTTGAAATGATTCATAGATTGCGTATCGGTGGTATTCCAAAGCGTATTATGCTTATTAACATGTTTGCTACTGCAATTTATACAGCAGGTGTTCTTTCTGCCCTTTATGCTTCTTTTCTAAATCCAGATTACGCAACAAATGCAAGTACAGCTTCTGGCCTTGTGAATGGGTTTGCTACTATTTTATTAACAGTATTGCTCGATCCACGCATTGCTCTATTAACAGAGCGTGCTTTACAATCAGAAAATGGTGCTGAATCTATGAGTAAAATGTATGGTTGGTTAATGATATCTAGACTTCTCGGTACTTTACTCGCACAACTGTTGTTCGTACCAGGTGCTTACTGGATTTTATGGATTATTGAACTGATGCATTAATTTACTAGGAAGGTGAATTTATCAATGAAGATACAAACAGAACAAGATGTAATTCGCTTAATAGAAAACGACAAATGGATGATGGACGTATTACACATAGCAAAATCACTAGAGCTACCTGATTGGTGGATTTGCGCCGGTTTTGTTCGTTCTAAACTTTGGGATACTTTGCATAACTACGAAGTAAGAACTGCTACACCGGACGTTGATGTCATCTATTTTGATCCATTACATAAAGACGAGACATATGAACAATCCGTAGAGAAAACACTAACAAATATGGATGCTTCTATACCTTGGTCGGTTAAAAATCAAGCTCGTATGCATGTGGTGAACAACATGCCACCATATTCTTCTTCTGTTGATGCTATTTCTAAATTCCCTGAAACAGCAACGGCTTTAGGGGTTACATTAGACGAAAAAAACAATGTTATATTAACAGCTCCGTGCGGTATTAAAGATGTTCTTTCATTACAAGTGAGAGCAACAGCTCATTTTCTCGAATCAACAGGACGTATACATATGTACAAAAACAGAGTTATTAAAAAGAATTGGCAAAGTAAATGGCCTAACATAACAATCACATATCCAGAAATTTAGAAAGGGTGCTTCTCATTAATAGAAGCACCCTTTTCTTCATTTCAAAAAATACATGACTGTTTCTGCGAATCTATCTGCTTCCTCATAATGAGGTGAATGACCGCTCTCTTCAAATGCAATATACTTGCCGTTTCGAGCATCTTTATTAAATATTTCAATTTGTTTTTCACACGTTACTACATCATGTTTTCCTACAAGTAATAACATTGGATTTTGTACATCTTTTATTTTGGATAATAATGATGTATGACATGCGCCTTCTAATTTTAATCTATCAAAATGAATCTTGGAGCGTTTTGAAAATATTTCCCACTCTTGATCACTGTATAAACTCTCATCTGTCCTATCTTCCTTATTATTGTAAATCTCCATTCTTTTTTCTTCTAATTCATCGCTTAATCTTATATAAGCTTCAAGCAACTCTTCGGAACTAGCATTGCTAGATGAATAAGCGATGGACTCTTCTGCTACTTCTTGTTTTCCATACTTTTTTAATAAATCCCCTGTCTTTTGTAACAAAGCTCTACTTGTTAATGCAAAATCGAAAGTTGGTCCTTCAAATATTATTTTCTCTATTGAACTTGGATATATCGATGCATATAACAATGCTACATATCCACCGAAAGAATGTCCAATTACAGACCACTTCTCAATTTGCAATACTTTTTTTAGTTCTTCACAATCTTCAATCAAATCATTTAATCCAAAAGCTTCGTCCTCAAGAATTTCTTCTGAGCGACAAACACCTCTTTGATCTATCATAATTACATATAAAGAATCTTTTAAACGTTCCGCTTGATGAAATGAAAAATCATAACAGCTCTCTCCTGGACCGCCGTGCAAGTATAATACAGGCTTACTTTAAGGGTTTCCATGTGCTTCAACATATAACTTCTTCCCTCTAATGTCCATGTATTTCCCTGCTTCTATCAAATTCGCCTTTATAATCATCACCTTCTTTTTTACTGTATATTATAACATTTAATGTTAAATAATTCCTATTACATTTAAAAAGACGATGATGATGGCAAGTGGCGCTACAAACCGAAGTAAAAATGCCCAACAAGTAAATACTTTCTTTCCGTAATTTCCACCCACAAAAAATTCTGCTTCTAGCACCTTCTTTTCCATTTTGAATGATACGAAAATACTAATAAATAGCGCTCCTAGTGGCATTAATATATTACTAGATAAAAAGTCTACCGCATCAAAAATATTCTTACCAAAAATCGTAATATCACTCCATACTCCAAATGATAACGCAGATGGTATACCTACTAAGAAAATACAGAAACCAATGATCCATGATAGTTTCGTTCTTCTTTCTTGTTCACCATTTGCTAATGCTGAAACAACCGTCTCTAGTAGAGAAAACGCCGATGTTAATGTGGCAAATGTAAATAGTGCAAGAAATACCGTTAAGAACAATCCGCCAAATGGAATTTGACTAAATACAGATGGTAATACGATAAATAGCAATCCAGGCCCTTCCGTCGGCTCCATTCCTAATGAAAATACTGCTGGAAAAATTGCAAGACCTGCAAATAAAGAAACGAATAAATTCAATCCAACAATTGTTATTGCTGATTTTGGTAAACTTTCTTTTTTATTTAAATAGGAACTATACGTAACCATGATTGATATTCCGATACTAATCGCAAAGAACGATTGGCCCATTGCGAACAAAATACTTTCTGAAGTAATCTTTGAGAAATCTGGTTGTAAGAAAAACTTCACACCTTGCATTGCATTATCCAATGTTAATGAACGAATAATAAGGGCGACAAATAAAACGAACAATGCTGGTAACATATATTTACTTGCTTTTTCAATTCCGTTTTGTACACCTTTTGATACAACCCATATCGTAATGAACATAAAAGCGAAATGTCCAGTAATAGCCCAAGCGGGATTTCCAATTGTTTCAGTAAATAATGCACCGTAATTTTGTCCCGGAGTAATAAGTTGTCCAGTTGCTCCTCTAAATAAATAAATCAATACCCATCCACCTACAACACTATAAAACGAAAGTAATATAAAACACGTTCCAACGCCAAGGCGTCCAATCCAGTGCCATCCTGTATTTGGTGCAATACTTTTAAATGCGCCAACTGCTTGTTTCTGTGTACTGCGTCCAATCATAAATTCAGCTATTAATAGCGGGAGACCAATTAATACAGTAAATAATATAAAGATTAAAAAGAATGCTCCTCCCCCGCTCCTCCCAGCGATATAAGGAAACTTCCATATTGCGCCTAATCCAATTGCTGATCCTGCTGCAGCCATTATAAATCCTAATTTCGAAGTCCATTGCTCCGTCTGTTTCATCTTATTTTCCTCCTAATTAAATCTTTTTATATAAATAATTAAATTTTATATACCTATCCGAATAAACCCTCCATTTCTTTTTCTATAAAATAAAAAATGGCTCAGCATCTCTTTATAAAAAGAGACGCTAAGCCATTTACTTAACGCGGTACCACCCTTATTGATTCCATTATGAATCCACCTTAGTAGTAATCGTTTGATTACAAACCTAATATCGAAGGTTAACCGTTAAGATTTACTAAGAATGTAATTCCGTTCCACCTTACTGCTCCTAGGCGAGTTCAGGATGTCATTTGACTATGTCGCACCAACCCATAGCTCTCTGCACAAATACATGACCTTACTACTCCTATTCAACACATTTTAATATTTAGAATATATTTTCTTTTGAAATTAATATGAAGTATATCGGTTATATTTATAACTGTCAAGGTATATATTAATTTTTTTGTCGAAAAGGTTTTTTATAAACTTTCAATGTAAAAATAAAAGAACATAAAAAAAGAATCCTCGCGATAATCGCGAAGGTTCTTTTTTATGGTGTAAGACGTGTACAATCTCTCGGAAAAGCACTCGCCTCTCGTACGTTCGTTAATTCTAAAAGTTTATATACAATCCTTTCTAACCCAATACCGAAACCGCCATGCGGTGGACAACCGTATCGGAATGTATTTAAATAAGATTGAAATTTCTCTAGGTGTAATCCTTTTTCTTTAAAAGATGCGAGTAACATATCATAATTATCAATACGCTGTGCACCTGACGTAATCTCTAATCCTTTATATAGTAAGTCGAACGAATCAGTAATAGATGGATTCTCGTTATTCGGCATCGTATACATCGGTCTCGCTTCTTTCGGATAATGTGTAATGAAAACAAATTCACTATTATATGTTTCTTTCACATATTTCCCTAGTAACTTTTCACCTTCTGTATCTAAATCTCCAATCGGTGATTCTTTTCGATACTTACTTTTCAAAATCTCTTGTGCTTCTGACAATGTAATTTTCGGTATTTCAGTAATGACAGGTACTTCTATTTGTAATTGTTGTAGTTCTTTCTCACATGTTTCTCCTACTTGCTGAAACATATACCGTAAAACATCCGTTTCTAATTGCATCACTTCATGAAAATCATCGATAAATCCAAGCTCTACGTCTAACGATATATATTCATTCAAATGACGGGAAGAGTTGTGATGTTCCGCTCTGTAAACAGGTGCAATTTCAAAAACACGTTCCAATCCTCCCGCTACCATCATTTGTTTATAAAACTGTGGTGATTGAGCTAAATAAGCTTCTTTTTGGAAATATGGAAGCTTAAAAACATTCGCTCCTCCTTCTGCCCCTTGCGAAACAATTTTCGGCGTAAATATACGTATGAAATCGTTCTCCGTTAAATAGTCACTAAAACTTTGAGCGAGTGTAGCTTTCACTTTAAATATCGCCGCGGTTCGCTCATGTCTTAACGATAATACTCGTTCATTCAATAGTTGATCTAAACCAACTTGTAATTTCTTTTTATTTAATTCAAATGGAAGTTGTTCTGCACCATTTAATACTTTCACTTCATGAGCAAGTACTTCAACCCCTAATTCTGTTTTCGAAGTCTCTACAATTTCACCAACTATTTGAACGACACTTTCTACATCAACTTTGTATCCAGCTAACTCGTTTTCTAATACACATTGAATAACTCCCGTTCGGTCCCGTAATAATAAAAAACTAACATTACCTAGATGACGGATCTTTTTTACCCACCCTTGTAAGAGTACCACTTTTCCAACATGCTCTGTACTCGCTTGAGTGAGTGAACGCTTCATTATTTGCCCCATTATATTTCCCTCCAATAGTTTTCATTTTATTTACGTTATTGTTGTCATCGTCGTCATCCACGTTCACTCACCTCCTTTCAAAGAATACAAAAATCCGCCCCTAGAAATAGGGACGGATTTTTTCCGCGGTACCACCCAAATTGTCACAATGACCATCTTAGCCCTGATAACGGTAGGTACCGTTTGCTTTTACTAATAATCACGTTCAAAGCAACACTCACAGGTGTCTTTCCATCATGCGGTATCGCAATCTTCCCAGCAACCGATTGCTCTCTGTAGACCTTTGCATCATGTACTTTTCCTGATCATCACTTTTTATATTTACAGAGTATTCTATCTCTTTATTTTATAAAACGCAAGCCTTTTTATTTAAGATTCTTCATCTACCGTTATATATGCGTATTTTTCATGTTCTATTATTATTTTCCCATTTAGATTTACACTAGTCTTTTTCATGCTCTGTATATTTTTCCATTTTATTACATAATTTACATATTTCCCACGCATATTAATAGCAAAATTGTAGCGGAGGTGTACATATGAAAAAAGCAATTAGTTTCTTTCTCCTTTTGTTATGCCTAATTGTAGTAAATGAAACGTACGCATATTCACCAAAATCTTTACCAATCTCTCAACATTCTAATCAATGGCAAGTGAATATTGATGAAGTGAAAAAAACGAGTGAAAAATTGTTGCAACCTAAAAAAGGTGTATTTCAAACATATTATTTCTCTGTAAAAAATCTCGGAAAAAGCGAAGTGTATAACGTACAAGTTGAAGTCTTCCGCAACGAGCCAAATACAAAAACGAAATATGAACTCTTTTCCCTAAAGGAAAGTCGTTTAGCAAGCAACAAAACTGGATTTGAACATGCTAACTTACCTATTTCTACAAAAGCAGATGAGGTTGACGTGATTATTACGTGGCAAGAACACCCTTTCCGCTCGATGCGAAACGGTCAAAAAGTTGAGTCTAGAAAATTTAAAGAGCATTTTGTTTTTAAAGAATCTAAAAAGTAAATGAGGATGCGGATGTATTCACATTATCATTGATATTAATTTATTTACTAGTACCAATTCTTATGTAAATTAAAAAGTCGTGGCTTATAAACGCCACGACTTTTTATATTAATTCGTACTAATTCCTCTTGCTGCCCAAATACGATCGATATCAGCAGCATGTTGTCCGCCATATAGAAGAGCATCCGCTTGCTTAATTGCTTTTGCTCCATCACGGAATTTAGCATTTGGCGTTAATGACCAATGTGATTGTAAAATAATTTTTGTTGCTACATCACGGCCAAAAGCTTGTGCCATTTCGTATTGTCCTTGAGCCCAAATTTCCCCATCATCATGTACTTCATTCGTAATATCTTTCGGATATACTTTATTCGTATCTAATCGGCGTAAGCATGTTGGATCCGAACTAGAATAAGCTGTCGCATCCCATTCTCCAACACATGCTTTTCCGTACCCTGTAGTCGACACTGCATCTTCATAAGTAGCACCTAAGAAATCACCAAATCCTTCTCCCATTGCTCCACCTTCTGGTGAGCTACCGAATCCAGGCACTTGATTGTCTTGAATTGAATGGCCGTATTCATGCGCGATAATACCAGCATCTTCTGCATCATCAACTCCGCCAGTACCGAAAGTTAAAGCTTTCGTTGATGGAGAATAGAATGAGTTATCATCCGTTGTACCATTAACATTTACTTTAATCGAACGATTATTAATATTTTTAAAGCCTAGTCCTTGAATATAGCGCTGCAATGTATCGATATGATAATACGACATAACATCTTCAAAGCTATCATTTGCACGTGTATAGTTAAATTGTAAGTTTGTAGATTTCGTCTTCGCTTTTGAAGAAATCGTTACATACTCTCCAATTAAAAATCCTGTTCCATCTAAACCTTTTAACGTAACAGTCTTCAATTGGTTCGTTAGAGCTGTTGAATCTGCATCATTATTATCTTTTAATCCTACTTTACTACCGCTAGATACGACAGGGTTAGGTAAAAATACTTTTCCTGACCCTTCAGCTTTTCGGTTTATATCAACCTTTTTAATTAACTTTCCATTTTCTGCATCAATAAATGTTTCCCATGCACCGAATGGATTATTAGAATGGACTACCACTTTATATACTGGAAGAGCGACACCTTCTTCTACAATATATCCGAATTCTTTTTCTGTAGGAGCCCATAAGTTTTGCTCACTCGCTTCTCCAACATACGCCATTGATTTTTG
Source organism: Bacillus cereus group sp. N12 (assembly GCF_016483575.1). NCBI lineage: Bacteria > Bacillati > Bacillota > Bacilli > Caryophanales > Bacillaceae > Bacillus > Bacillus cereus group sp. N12. The sequence goes on along the minus strand of NZ_JAEHBO010000002.1, from coordinate 172,914 downwards.
TATTGCATCTTTTTCACTAATTTTTGTCGTTACTTCTTTCACACCTGTAACAGGTTGATAATCAGAAACAGCAAGTACTCCTTTTCCCTCTCCGTTAAGAGTAACCGTAATTTGTTTTGAAAATACAGGCGCGCCATTTACTACTTGTTGGAACCTAACATATGAAGCTACTGACGTTTCTGTTGTAGAAATATATTGCAAGTCTGAAAGATCGGGCTTTAATCCATACTGATTGGCATTCCCTTTTAAATATTCAACTGCTTTTTTCTGTGGTGAATAAGCTTCTACCTTTACTTGCTTCTTTTCCAATGCGGAAACTGTAGAAATCGTCCCCATTACTAATGGTACAGTCATTGCCATTGCCACCATTTTTTTGTTTAACATAAAACCACTCCCCCTAATAAATTGAAACCTTTACCCCATTTCTATAAGGCTATTACTGTCGACAAGTAACGAAATAAAGTGAATCTACGAGTAATTCTATACGAGCAATTCTATTACCTTTACATTTTGGGTAAGTGAAATTTTCTCAATATTTATGTGTAAAACGAAAACAATATTTTAGAAATATATTTCTTTATCAATTCTTTCAACCTTATACTTTTAAAATATGAAGAAAGAAATTTTCCAGTGTCCCTATCGAGTGGATTATGAGGAAATCATCGGGTTAATCTCCCTTCATACAAAAAAGGAAGTTGGAATGATTCCAACTTCCTTTTTTCATTAATTAGCCTCGCTTAACTTAATTCGGAGTTTTGTCTCCCCTAAAGAAAGCTCGTCGTCTTCATTTGTTAAGTGGCCAAATGTAAATTGCTTGACGAGTAAGTTTTCTTCCAATAGATGTTTATGATTCGTTAACGTTTGCTGTAGTTCTTCCTCTGCATCAAGAATCACATCAACTCGTAAGTTAACTGGTAAATTCAACTGCTTACGATATTCTTGAACCGCACGAATGAATTCACGAGCTACTCCTTCTTGTAACAATTCTTCCGTTACATTCGTATCTAACATAACCGTATATTGTCCGTTAGTCGTATTAGAGAATCCTGATTTTGCAACTTTCTCAACTAACACATCTTCAGCGGTTACAACCACATCTGCTCCTGATGTTGCTTCGTAAACTGCTCTTTCTGTTGATACAAAGTTTTGTACTTCTTCTTGTGATAATTGTTTTAACCAGCCGTTTACTGCATTTACATTTTTACCGAACTTCGGCCCTGCTGTTTTAAAATTGAGCTTCAATTGATATGATGTATACTTCGTTTCATCCAGTTCAACATGGAATGCTTTCACATTTAACTCATCCATTACAATATCGCGATAAGATTCCCAATCGATATCATTCTCTTTATGCTCAAGTAATACAAGCTCAGCTAACGGCTGTTTTACTTTTAAAGAATGCTGATTACGGTTACTTCTTCCAAGTTCGACAACTTGTAAAACAGCATCCATTTCCGCTTCTAATTTCGGCTGAATTAGTGATTCATTTACAACTGGATAATCCGCTAAATGAACGCTACTTCCTTCTAAATTCAGATGAATGTCTTCCCCGACAAACGGTGTAAATGGTGCAATTAATTTACTAATTGTTACAAGCACTTCATGAAGTGTCTCATAGGCAGATGCTTTTTCAGCGTTCATACCAGATTCCCAGAAACGATTACGTGAACGTCTTACATACCAGTTACTCACTTCATCTACAAGTGCTGCAATTTCACGAGCTGCATTCGTAAATTGATACTCATCAAGTGCTGTTCTCACTTTTTTCGTTGTACTATGCAATCTTGATAATACCCATTCGTCTAATTTCGTAAGCTTTACGTCATACGTTTCTTTCGGATTATACTCATCTAAATTTGCATATAAAACGTAGAAGCTATACACATTGACTAATGTATCTACAAATTTAGATTTCGCTTCCAGTACTGTTCTTTCAGAAAAACGCTTCGCATTCCACGGGGCACTATCAACGAGTAAAGCCCATCTTAGCGCATCTGCACCAAACTTCTCTACTAAATCAACTGGATCTAGTGCATTGCCTTTACTTTTAGACATTTTTTGTCCTTCTTCATCTAAAACATGCCCTAGTGATAAAACTCGTTTATACGGCACTTTACCTGTATATAGTGCTGATACTGCTAATAAACTATAAAACCAGCCGCGTGTTTGATCAATTCCTTCTGCAATAACATCCGCTGGAAACTGCTCTTCAAATAAATCTTTATTTTCAAACGGGTAATGATATTGTGCAAATGGCATAGAACCACTATCAAACCAAACATCGATTACTTCTGGTGTGCGATTCATTGTGCCTCCGCATTTCCCGCAGCACACTTGCACTTCATCTACATACGGCTTATGCAATTCTAAATCTTCAGGTGTTTCTTTCTTACTATGCTTTCTTAATTCAGCAATGCTTTTCGGTGCGAACTGATGATCGCAACTTTCGCATTCCCAAACGTTTAATGGTGTTCCCCAATATCTATTTCGGCTAATATTCCAGTCAACCATATTTTCTAAAAACTTACCAAAACGTCCATGTTTCATATGATCCGGATACCAAGTAACAGAATCATTATTTTTTAAAAATGTATCTTTAATTGCAGTTGTTCGGATTAACCAACTTTCTCCTGCATAATAAAGAAGTGGTGAATCACAACGCCAGCAATGCGGGTAACTATGTTCATATTTTTCTTTATGATATAGCAAACCTTCCTTCGCCAAATAACGAACGATATCAACGTCACAATCTTTTACAAATTTACCTTTCAAAAATGGTACTGCATCTGTATACTCACCTTTTCCATCTACAACATGTAGGAACGACAATCCTTCACTTTGAACAACTCTATAATCATCTTCCCCATATGCTGGAGCAATATGAACGAGTCCAGTACCACTATCTGCCGTTACAAAATCCGCTGCAATAACACGGTAACCATTTGTCACTTCTTTCATTGGAAATGGTGCTGTGTAAAATGTATTTACTAATTCTTCACCTTTATGAACAGATAATACTTCATAGTTTTCTTTTAATACTTCTTGTACACGTTCTTTCGCAACAATGTATACATGACCTTCTTGTTTCGCTTTAACGTATTCCATATTTGAATGTACAGCAAGTGCAACATTTGCTGGAAGTGTCCATGGTGTTGTCGTCCAACCTAAGAAATACTCATTTTCACTATTTTCCACTTTAAACTTAACTGTTGCACTTAAATCTTTTACTGTTTTATACCCTTGTGCAACTTCATGTGAGCTGAGGGAGGTTTGACAGCTTGGGCAGTACGGTGAAACTCTATGCCCTTTATATAACAAGCCTTTTTCATGAATCGTCCCTAAAATATGCCATACACTTTCGATATATGGATTTTCTAAAGTAACGTATGGATCATCCATATCTACCCAATAACCGATACTTTCTGTGAACTCACGCCACTGCTTTTCATATGTGAATACACTCTCTTTACACTTCTTAATAAACGGCTCAATTCCATACTCTTCGATTTCATGTTTACCAGAAATACCAAGTTGCTTCTCAACACCTAATTCTACAGGTAAACCGTGTGTATCCCATCCTGCTTTTCTTACTACTTTATAACCGGCCATCGTTTTATATCTTGCTACTAAATCTTTAATTGCTCGACCAAGTGCATGGCCGACGTGTGGTAAACCGTTCGCCGTTGGTGGTCCTTCATAAAACACAAATGATTGCGCGCCTTCTCGATTCTGAATTGATTGTTCAAAAATGCTTTGTTCGTTCCACTGCTTACGAATACGTGTTTCTCTCCCTACAGCTGACTCTTTTACATCTACTTTCTTCATCTACAATCACTCCTTTGAATGTTTTAAAAGCACACAAAAAACCCGCCCCTATGAAGTAGGGACGGGTTTACCCGCGTTACCACCCTAATTCTATTAGCTTTTCACTAATAGCGCTTAGCAACGTACTAACATACGCGTTCTTTGTAACGGTAGACATCCGTCCGGGCCTACTTACTTTCAGCCTCGGCTCCTCGGAGATGATTTTCAAATAACGTCTGAACACCGGCTTTCAGCACTTTACCGGCTCTCTGGGGAACAGTTCATTATTTTACTCTTTCTCGTCTTCAGATTTGTATACTTTGTTAAAAGCTATTTTATGCCATTTAACAATAAATTGTCAACTAATTCAAAATATATTTTTATTTATATCCTTTTTTCACTACTTATATACATATACAATTACTTTTCAAACTCTCTCAGTCTTGCTAGATCTTCATCTTCTTCGATAAGTTCAGCAAAAAATCCAGATTCATCCTCACGAAGTACATGTTCAAGCTCTTCTTTCGCCTCTGCATTTCTATTTAATAACGCTAAATAACAAGCATGATCATATCTTGCTAACAGATCACTCGTATCCATTTTTACTACTTCACTTGTTATTTTTTCTGCCTTTATCGTTTGTCCGGCACTATGATATGAAGATGCTAATGAAAGAAGAATTGCCGTATCATTTGGATGATGTATAGAAGCATCTTCTAATAACTGAATTGCCTCTTCATATCTCTCTTGACTTTGGTACATTTCTCCTAAAGTAAGAAACCCTCTACTTACAAACGGTGTTTTCTCCGTTAATTGTAAGCATATTTTTTCTGCTTTTCCTTCTTCCCCAACTTTCAAGAATACTTGCGCTTGTATAAGAAGCGTATCATAATCATCCGGTAGCTCTCGAACTAATTGCTTCATTAACTCTAGAGCATCTTGTAACAAATCTTCGTCCTCACACTCAATGAAAAGATTTACAAGTTGCTTCGCTACCTCATAATCCCATTTATTTTCTAACGATGTTTGCAGAACATCTATCGCTTCTTTATTCATCGATACATTTTCGTAAAATAATCCAAATCGTTGTGCTACCATACTATTTTTTGGATTTAACTTTAATGAGATTTCATATAACTCAATGATTGTTGTAACCATTGAAATTTCTTTTGCCCGGTTTTTCATACGATAAAAAGCTCTCGTAAATATAGATTTTTTCGGTTGTTCATTTTGTTGACGTTCAATCCATCTTTCCGTAACCGCAGCTGCTGCATACATGAATGCTGTACTTCTTTCTGCTTTTTTCACTTTTAATGTATGAAGAAAATCTCGGATGTTAGACAATTTCTTATGTTGTTCTACCGCTTTTACATAAACATCAAATATACGTTCATTATTTACATCTTTTTGTATTACTTTCATTGCAACTTCAATCGCTTTTGCATCTCTTTTTTTCACTAATACTTTTGCATAATGATATAGTACTTCTATATGCTCACTATCTAATTGTAGCGCTTCTTCAATCTGTGCTTGTTCTTTATCTATTTCATCCATCGCTCCATACACATACGCAATCGCATCTAAGCGCCATATTTCGGGTACTTCGCCTGCTAGATGTTCTAATTCCTTTAGCAACTCTTCTTGAAGATTTATTTCTACTGAAAGCTGTGCCAAATATTCCATATTTATATGCAAAGGCTCTTCTTTCATCGCCTGAACCATATGAATTTGTTCTTTGAAACGGTCTTCTTCTTTTTCGTATATTTCTGCTAGTTGTAAATGTACACCTAAAAAGTTTTCATCAAGCTCTAAACATGTTTCATACGCTTGTTTTGCTTCCGTCAATTGTCCTAATACCATAAGTGTTTCACCAATTCGGTAATATGGCAATGCTGTTTTCTTTTGTTCTATTGCTTTATTATATCTTTTCATCGCTTGGCCATACTGTCCAATAGATTCATGTAAAATACCTGCATAACAACTGTATTCACTTACTTCATTTCTTTCTTTTTGTAACGTTCTTAAGAATGCTATACCTCGTTGTACAAATACAGTTCCTTTAATTCGATTCACATATTCATCTAACGCACTTGCTACATTATATTCACTCTGCTTTATACCACTCTCTAACTTAGACAATGCTACTTTAAACCCATCTTCATTTCCACCAAGTTCAACCTCTGCATCCCATAAAACCATTCCTGCATTCATAAGGAAATCTTGGCTCTTTTCAATTTGTGTTTCGAGACCAAGAATATATTCTTTCGCTTCATCATATCGCTCTTTTGCCATATAAACTTGCGTAAGTCCGAAATGAGAATAAACATCTTCATTATCTTCTTCTAAAGCACGCTTATATAATGTTTCTGCTTCTTCCAGACTATCATTTTGAAAATGATAATCACCTAACCTTACATATAGAGACGCCTTATCATCACAATTCTCAATACCTTTTAATAAAATTTCTTTTGTGCTTTTCTCATCCTTCAAATCAGATTCATAGATCTCTGAAAGTTTCGTATAAATGTAAGGCGCATTACTATCTAACTGAATCGCCACTTTAAGTCCTTTTATCGCTAAATGTAATTTCCCTAATTGATGCGCACATCTCGCTCGTTCATACCATACGTGCGCCTCATTTTTATATTCTCTTAACAAATTATTAAAGATTTCATATGCTTCTTCATATCTTTCTAAATCTATTAATATTAAACCGTGATTTGTTAAAGTGAACCTTTCAGGACTACGCTCTAACGCAACTTGAGAGTATTGCAATGCTTTTTCAGATTGATCAATATACATATAGGATAAAGCGAGAAAACTCCAAGCAATAGGCTGATCTGCGTCTAATTGTAACGATGAACGAAAGCTTGAAATCGCTTCTATATAACTTTCCTGCTCAAATGCATATCTTCCATTTATCAAATGATATAAAGCACGATTATTTTTCTTCTCAACACTTGCCAGCATTTGCTCAGCTTTCTCCATTTCTTGAAGACGAATAAAGCACTGTGCACCATGCAATTTAACAAAATCCGAGTTCGGAAACTTTTCCATTAACTTTTCTATACAATATAAAATAAATTCTTTATCTACTTCAACATCTAAATGTTTCATCGTATATAACCACGTATTCGGATTATCACTCGTCTCTTTTAAAAATTGTACTAAGTTATTAATTCCCTCTTTATCTTGTTCATCTAAATGATCTGTAAAAGAGAAAATGGATTTAAAATAATGATTCTCTTCTTCACTTAAAAATGCTAGTTGTTCCTTCTTTTCTTTCGGAACAAACGTGATCGCCAAACAACCTGTATAACGATATTTCTCTTGCAATTTACTATATTCCACAAGAACTGGTTCTATAAAGTTTGGATCTTGAACATAGAAAGCTTGCAACGTATCATCATATCCTGATAGCACTTGCACATGTGAAGCATGTTCGATGTCTATACTTAATAAAACGGGGATCTTTCGGTCGAGTAATATCTTATAAATTTCCTCATTCCCTTTAAAATAACGATATTCATAGCCTAATTCTTCAATATAAGAGACCGTATCGGAAAACTTTGAGCCTGTCATATCAAAAATAAACTCTGCTATTTCATCTTGTGTACGCTTCTCTCCCCATAGCTGCAACATCATTTCTAAACTTGTCGGAACACAATAATTATCCTTTTGTACAATTGGAACTATCGGCAGGTGAACCTTTTTTCCATCTGGATTTTTTTCTAAATTATGATATAAAGAGCCTTTTAAACTTTTTTCTTCTTTTAATAACTGTTGTAAATCTACAAGTTTATTCATTTTGTACAACGCTTCTGCACGTAAATGTACAAAGTAAGTTTCATAAGCATGATAAGGAAGCGTACTATTAATATTATCTATTACCGCTAACATCTCTTCATATTTCGCTAAATCTAATAAATACTTTACCTTTTCAAAATGAAAATATGGTACTTGTGGAAACTTTACAATCGCATCATCGATTAACTGTAATGCACGTTTTTGTTCCCCTTTATTCGCATATAACTGTGATAATAAGTAGGTAGATAGTTCTTCACAATCTTTATGCTGCTTTCCAGCTAAAAATTGTTCTTCTGCTTTCTCCCATTCACCTGTATGCATATAGACGTAGCCCCATTTATCAAAGACCGCACGTGTACTGTACTCCTCTGCTTTTTGCATATAAATGAGCGCTTCTCCATTTCGTTTCATTTCTAATAAACATCGTACTAAAGTAAAATATGTTTTCGCTAAAAAATCGTTATCTATTTCTTCTTTATCTGCCTCTTCTAAAGAGTCTTTTAACAACTGTTCTGCTTCAAGGATTTTTCGCTCATCAATTAACTCATCACAATATAAAGAGAGCGTTCTCATATTTGGGAATTTTTTATAAGCGTAGCGAATGAGGAATGAACTGTATTGGTGCATAAGCCCTTCATCAGTAAGGCGAATTAATATATCAAACTCCTTATGTGAAGGAATATTAGCAAGCCAAGTCTTCACATAGGATAAAGTATTCGTTTCTTTTATATATGAAATTTCATTATTTATTTCCTGTAATCCATCTACAAATCTCTTGTCTTTCAAACAAGCTTCTAACTGCTTAAAATCTAGCATGCATTCACCTCGAATATTTATTTAAACTGCTACTTGCTTAGATTTTACACATCATATTGTAGGTATTCAACTAAAATCTCCTATAATGGATAGTATTATTTAATATTATTCGAATTTATAACAAAATATAGTAAAAATGATTGTTTTTCTTCGTATTTTGTTTAATTATATGGAATAACGTGAATTGAGGATCTTATCTTTTCAAGGCCAAAATCAGTACATGAAATTATATCGGCGATAATTCAAATATATCAGCGCTTCTTTCGTTTTATCGGTGATTTTCAAAATATATCGACCGATTCTTAAAATATATCAACGATTATACGGTGAATATCGACTTATCGATAAAAAATGTCAATCCTCAATAAATCGCTACCTTTTAACATTCTATGTCACCAAATGTAATTTTCATATTCGGAGCATATACTAAAGATGAATGTATATGGAGCGCTTTAAAAAATCGTAGTTCTGCTTCATATTGAGCTAATGCTTCATCATATGTTAATCCTCTTATCATTAAACGTTCTATAAATTGCTGTTTATCACCCGGGTTGTCCGCAATCCCCTCTTCTCTTAATGAATGATACAAACTGTGTTTATCATTGTGATGCATACTAGAGTCTAAAAAGTTCACTTTATCGCTCACTCTACACTCAATATTTTTCACACCTAATTTACTTAAATACATCGGTATTTTCATGCCAATATTTCCATCTTTACCGTTTCTCTGCGCGTCTTTTTCAAATAACTTCTGCAAAGCACCTAGTTTAATAATTTCCAATTGATTCTCTCCATTTAAGACATATGAAGACATATTTGAAATCCAATGTGGTTCAAAACAGATTATTTTACCACCTTTTTTAATTGCATGTATCATTTTTTCTAACATCATTTTTGGAGTATTCATATGTAATAAGAAAGCATGACAGATTGCTATATCGTATTTATCGTTCAGTTCAATTTCTGTAGCATCCCCCTCAATAAATTCTGATTCATATGGAAGTAGATGAAACAACTCTCTCGCTTCAGCAAGTAATGTTTCTCCACTATCAATGCCTGTATACTTTGATCCTTTTGGAAGTAATGGCATTAATACTAAGCCTAAATAACCATATCCACAACCGAAATCCACGATATGTACGGGCTTATTAATCTTCCAAACTGAATTTACTAAAAAACTTACATAATCGTCGTTGTAATATAAATCTCTTGTATTTTTTAAATATGTTAGTTTACTGTTCCAGTCGTATGTTTCCAAACCTAACGCCTCCTTATATAACATTACACTTCTCCATTTAATAAAGACATTCCTATACTTTAAAGAAAAGTTAAGTTTAGTTTTAAAAAAATGAAACTTTTGCTTATACCTTTCCTATAAATATAAAAAAGGTATACATATCTACTATGATACGTACACCTTTTTATGTTACATCTCCTCAGGTGCCTCCACCCCAAGCAAACGTAATCCCTCTTTTAATACAACCGTCACAGCATAAACTAATGCCAGTCTGCTGTCTTTCTCTTTACTCTCTTCCAATATACGCACATTTCCATAATATTTATTGAACGATTGTGCTACATCTAATACGTATTTCGAAATGATTGATGGCTCATTTTTGTTGAAGGCTGCTTCAATTACTTGTGGGAACTTATTCAGTAATTTTACGACACTCCAGCTATGATCATCTTTTAAAGCAAACGTACATGTTTCAAATTCTACACTTTCTTTTCTTAAAATAGAGCAAGCACGCGCATGTGTGTACTGTACATATGGTCCTGTTTCTCCTTCGAATTTCAGCATATTTTCTAATGAGAATTCGATATTATGCATACGCTCATTTTTCAAATCGTGGAAGATGACTGCTCCTACACCGACTTGCTTTGCTACTTCTTCTTTCTGTTTTAAGTTTGGGTTTTTCTCTTCAATATTTTGTTTTGCAAGATCTATTGCTTCCTCAAGTACTTCTTCAAGTAAAATAACTCTTCCTTTACGTGTCGACATTTTCTTACCATCTTTTAAAATGAACCCAAACGGTACATGTTCCATGCCGTCAACCCAATTGTAGCCAAGCTTTTTTAATACAGTGAAAAATTGATTGAAGTGTAAACTTTGTTCCGGGCCAACTACATATAGGGCTTTATCAAATGCATATGTGTTTTGACGATATAACGCTGCCGTTAAGTCACGTGTTGCGTAGATCGTCGCACCATCGGATTTTCTAATTAAGCAAGGCGGCATTCCCTCTTCTTCTAAATTAACGACTAATGCGCCTTCTGACTCTTCAAGCAAATCATGCTCCTCTAAAATTCCAATGAAATCTTCCATTAAGTTATTATAAAAAGCTTCTCCTTGAAAATTAGTAAATTCTACACCGAGAAGTTCATAAATTCGAGAAAATTCTTTTAAGGATTCGTGACGGAACCAATTCCAAAGCTCAACAGCTTCTTCATCACCTTCTTCTAATTTCTTAAACCAAGCACGCCCTTCTTCTTCTAGTTCTTCGTCGTCTTTTACCTCTTCATGGAATTGAACGTATAACTTAAATAATTCACGGATTGGATCCTCTTTAACTACTGCTTCATTTCCCCATTTTTTATAAGCAGTAATTAACTTTCCAAACTGTGTTCCCCAATCCCCAATATAATTAATTCCTACAACTTCATAGCCACATTTTTCAGCGATATGTTTCAGTGAATTTCCAATCATTGTAGAACGTAAATGCCCCATCGAAAAAGGTTTTGCAATATTTGGAGATGAGTAATCAATAACTACTGTTTTTTCACATCCAAAGTAGTTTTGACCGTATTCTTCTTTCTTAGCTAAAATCGTTTTTAATACAGCATCACTTACAGTTTCACGATTGAAAAATACATTTACATAAGGACCAACAGCCTCTACTTTCGTAAAGAACGGATCATTTACTTTCTCCGCAATTTCCTTTGCGATAATAGCTGGTGATTTTTTATATTGCTTCGCTAGTGAAAAACATGGGAACGCTGCATCTCCGAATTCATCTTGTTTCGGTGTTTCGATTAAATCTAAAATTTGATTTTGCGTTAATTCATTTACAAAAATATTTGATAAACTTTTCGCAAACTGTGTTTTATATTCCATACTACAACCTCCTTATTTTTTTAAACACAAAAAACTCGTCTCTATATAAGAGACGAGTTTTAACCCGTGGTACCACCCTTGTTGTTCATTACGAACCACTTTCCCGTTTATAACGAGGACAGGGGACCTCGGCTTACTCTACTATTCGTTCAAGAAGCGTCTCCGAAGTGCGCTTCATCTTTTTCTTCCGCACTAGGCTCACACCATCCCTAGCTCGCTTTCCTTCTGAAAAAGACTACTCTCTTCATCACAGACAGTTTATTTAATTAATTATTGCTTATTATACATCTTTTCAAACAATTAGCAAGGGTCAATTACACCAAAGTGAAACTTAGCACTTTTTCTTTTGTATACGTGAAAATTGTGTTTTTCAAATCTAGAACTACGGAAATGATCTTTCAAAACGACACGCTTTCTCGCCACTCGCTTCGCCTCTGCAATTGTTTCATCAGTAATATCATGATACAAAGCGAAGTGTTTTAATCCTTTAATTCCATCTGATTCTATGACAGTTTCTTCAAACATCGGATCAAGATATACGACATCATAACTATTGTCTTCACATTGCGCTAAAAATGAAAAATGCTCCGTTTGCTTTACTTGGATTCTTTGCATTGCCTTATCGATTTCAGCAACTGATGAAGACCATGTTTGCAAACCTTTTTCCATTATGTAAGCCATATATTCGTTACCTTCAAGTCCTGTTACCTTTCCACTTTCACCAACAATATAGCTAGCTACAATACTATCTGATGCCATGCCGAGCGTACAATCTAGCACTGTCATCCCTCTCTCTAATTGGGCAGCTTGTACAAACGGATCGTGTTCTCCGCGCATTAACCTTTTCACACGAAACATTGCTGAGTTTGGATGAAAGAATAACGACTCTTCCGTACCTTCAGGGTAAATAGCTAATCGGTTCTTCCCTACAACAAGCACATCTTGTTCATATTTCTCATGCAGTTTGTGCACAGGTATATCATTACGTATAACGAAAGAACTATTTAATTCTGTCGCTACTTTTTTTGCATAAGATGTCATTTCTTTGTTCGTTCGTCCTGCTGTTGTTACTATCATTATTTCACCTCTATATAAAGAAAAGAGGGAGATTTACTCTCCCCCTTCTTTAGCAATTCTTTTCGAAAGCTTGTTCTAAGTTCGTAATAATTTCGTCCATAGTTGCACCTTCAATTTCATGACGGTGAATAAAGTGAACAACTTCTTTTCCTTTTAATAATGCCATAGATGGTGAAGATGGAGGAATTTCTCCGAAGTATTCACGCATTTTTGCAGTAGCATCTTTATCTTGACCTGCAAATACAGTTACAAGATGGTCAGGTTGTTTTTCAGCACGAACAACTGCTTGGCCTGCTGATGGACGCGCTAAACCAGCTGCACAACCACAAACTGAGTTTACAACTACTAAAGTTGTACCTGATGCATTCTCCATAAATTCTGTAACAGATTCTTCTGTAGTTAATTCTTCAAATCCAGAACGCACTAATTCTTGACGCATTGGAATTACCATTTGGCGCATGTATTCTTCATAAGCATTTGACATCTTGTATCTCTCCTTCAACTTTCATTCCAAATTCATCATATCACGCTCTATTAGTAGGTGCAAAAGAAAGATAGTGACGTTTTCATTTTTTTGAAGGGATTTCACAAACCCCACCGCGGCAATGTCCGACTGGGACAAGTTTTCTATTGTTAGCGATATAATCGTATACTTTGCTTCCAAATCCAAGTACGATAGATAATTTTATAAAAGGCACTGCAAACCAATAAGATGGAACGGCCTTCGCTAATACGTTTATGCTATGAATTCCGTCATACCATTTATTATTTTTAAAAATATACATCCTTTGCTCCATCTTACTTTGTAGTTCTTGAGAAAGATCATACTTCTTAACTACATCATCATCTCGAAATGAAACAAATGTCATTTTACCCTTTTTATCTAATTTCTTCGTACGCTCTGCCACTGCAGTACACATCGGACACCAACTATCATAGAAAACAATCATATATTATTCCCCTTTACGAGATTCCGTCATTTGTTTCCATACAGAACCTTTTGCTTCTTCGCCGCCTTCAATACGCTCTAATGCAAGACGAGCTTGCATCGCTACTTCAAACTCTGGATCATCTTGCGCTGCTTTTAATGCCGGAATCGCACTTTCATCTCCAAGTTCAAATAAGAACATAGCTGCACGCCAGCGTACTAATTTACTTGGGTCTTTCAGCGATTTAATCATAACGAACATCGCTGCTGGGTCACCTACGTCTGATAAGCAATCCCCTGCAGTACGACGAACACTTACTGAACGATCTAATAACGCTTTATATAATAACGGTAATACTTCATCACCTTTTACCATACCTAAATAAGCTGTTGCTATGCGGCGGATAGATACTTTTTCATCGTCTAACGCCATTTTCAACACTAGAATATCCTCTTCAGTAGGATCCATTTGCTCTAAAGCTGCAAAACGATTTTTCCAGTCAGAATCTTTCATCATCTCTTCTGTTACTTTATATGGCTCACGCTTTTGAATCGTTACTTCAACTGCTCCAGCCTGATCTAATAATTCTTTAACTGTTTCATTTACACGTTCTTCTGAATAAGCAGCAACAATTTCTTCTACTACTTCTTTCCCTATTTCTTCAAAATTACCGTAACGTGTACTTTGCTCTACCCATTTACGCTCTTTCACAACGTTAGGTGCAGACATTTGCACTTTCATGATTGATTCTTTAAAACGATCAGGTAAACCAACACGCTCTTCCGTCGTTCCATCTGTTAACTTCACTTGCATCGGAATTGTAAAGAACATTTGAATAAATACTTTCACTTCTCCAAAGTGAGAAAGTTGCTGTTCTTCGCTTTCTTCTACTACTTCTTCACCGAAAACGGCACGAACTTGTTGTAATAAAACTTTCCAATCATACTTCGCATTACGCTCGACTGCTAAAAAGTCTGCTACATGATACACACCTTTAATGCCTTCAATTTTCAAAATTTCTTGCACTTGTACTGGTGCTTGTTCTTTATTTTCATTTGTATAATTATTACGCGCTCCTGATGGTAATACTTCATTCAAAATAACTTTCATTGTATTTGGACTTGGCGTCGGTTCAATTGCTTTAATCTTCACGTAAAAAACTCTCCTTTATTGCGTGTTCTTAGCTGTATTGTAACATGTTATCACTCTATACTCCTACTCGGATGCTTAATTTTACTACTTTCTTCCCGCTACCATACTATTTCATTTTTTACATTTCAAATTAGGAACGAAATTTTAAAACCGTTCGCTTCCGATAGGTTTTATTTTAAGGAGGGAATTTGTTCTCTTTGCCCTACATAAAAAGAGGTATCTATATCCTAGTTAGATCATTCATTTTAAAGTGAAGTGCAGTTAATAAATAAAGCTCTGGAGGATACTACTAAAAAAGAAGAACGATTTATATATAAAAACGTTCATACGAATGCGCTCTGAGGGACTTGTTGGTGGAGAATTGATTTCTGAAGACATTTTGATTGTAGATATTCCGAAAGATGAATTAATGGAATTGCTTAGAGTGATAGAAAGAAAAAAGGCGAACCCTTTATGAAATTAGGAGGTTCGCCTTTTTTGTTACGATAATTCCATATTATGTCAAAAGTATTTGTGTATGATATACATCATCATGGTGTTAGCAAGCAAAAGTATATTCTTCATTCCTGAAAACAGTAGATGGAAGATTGTGACCTTCTGAGTCTGCTAAGAAAGAATACACAAGAACATCCTCAACATCATCTTTATTTCCTCTAATGATGACATCAAGAAAATCTTCTATATGGAATTCTGGAGTAAACAACACAATCTTAGATGTTCTGTTTGGTCCTAAAGAAACAATAGTACGAGAGATTTCAACTAATTCATTTTGCGTTGGGAAAAAAGTGTTTGGACTTCTCTTAACAATTACCGTCACATTACTAGTATGGCAGCGTGAATCATTGTTTAACATAATATTGAGAGCAGTTGGAATAATACCATTCTCAGAAACCGGAACTCGAAAAACCCCAGTAGATTTATGAGCCATATAATCACATCCTTTCAAAATAAAATAGTCTTAACAATATAGTAGATGCAAGAAAAGTTCATTTTGATAGGGACAAATTATGTGATTAATATGCACATAATTATCTTCAATATTAATAAATCAATGATTCAAAAGATTAACAAGTACCGTGAAAAATGTGGAATAAAACCAATCTAATAATCCCAATTCAATGAGTAACCATTTCCAGAGGAATCTTTCAATATTCAGTATAAAAGATTTTAAATTTATAATTTTCGTTAGCTTGTTTTTCTTCAAAATTGCTGACGGTACCCCTTCTTTAACTTTATTAAAATACTTTCCACAAAATTTTTCCGAAGCTATTACTTAAAATCCCCTTTTATTACGATGCCCCCTCCCTCCTTCTCTCCAAAAAGGTAATACTCTCAATCACAACTTCAGTTCTATATATTTTCTTTCCTTTCTCATCATCGTGATTATTCGTATGAATACGCCCTGTAATTCCAACAAGTGATCCCTTCGTACAGTATTCTGTTACATTTTCAGCTGCTCTTCGCCATATAACACAATTTATAAAATCTGCTTGTTGTCCACCTAAACTATTTCGAAATCCTCTATTCACTGCAACACATATTCGTGCATAAGCGACGCCTTGTTTTGTGTAGTATAATTCTGGATCCTTTGTCAATCTACCGATTAATACAACTCGATTCATCATAAGTTATACCACCTCGCATGTTTTTCTTCATTGTAAAGAAAAATGTGTGAAGGGTAAAAAGGATAAAATTATATATTTCTAAAGTAAAAAGGATTACTTTGCATATAAAAAAGCAAAAAAGAAACCCTACATATTATGAACATGTAAGGTTTCAAGATATATTATATTTCACTGCAAGAGATGTAATACCCTCCGCGAGCCATTTTTATTTCAGCGCTAAACAATGCATCGTCTAAGTAGAATGTAATCGGTTTAACTTTACTCTCAAATTTTAGTAGTTCATTACATTCAGTTGCATACCCTTCAATGGCTGAAATAATGCATTCTACTGACGGATATGTTAAAGCATCATCTAGTTCTATGAAAAAACTTTTAGAAAATAGTTTTTTCATAATCCCTTTCTTCTCTTTCATCATATTCCATCCCCTTCCATTCAAACTTCTAACATCCACATTATACCATTCATTCAATTTATCTTTGAAAATAAAAAAATCCTGCACATTTCATGCAGGATTTTTTCATTAGTCATTTTTCGTAAAGTAAGAAACGAAACGAAGAATTTCTAAGTATAACCATACTAGAGTCATCATTAAACCCATTGCACTGTACCATTCCATATATTTTGGAGCTTGGCTACGTGCACCGCTTTCGATTAAATCGAAATCTAGTAATAAATTTAATGCAGCAACTACAATAACAACCGCACTAATGATAATACCGATTGTACCGCCCTGGTGAATATATGGAACAGTTACACCGAACATATTTAATAAGAATACGATTAAATACATAACCATAATTCCCATTGTCGCTGCAATTACACCCGTACGGAATTTATCAGTTACCTTTACAACGCGTGTTGCATATAAAACTAACATTGCAAATAGAATTGAAATTGTAAGTAATACAGCGTTTAAAACGATAGAATCGCCAAATTTCATTGTATAAACTGCTGAAATACTTCCTAATACAACTCCTTCTACCGCCGCATAAATTGGCGCCCCAATTGGTGCCATTCGCGGGAAGAAGATAGATGCAAATGCGATGATTGCCGCAATTACTAATGCACCAATTAACACTGGCATTTTCATCGTACCCTGCATCATCTGTATGTATGAATAGACAGACGTTGCAAGTAGCAAGATAAGCATGATAAACGTTTTGCCTACTGTTCCGCCAATAGTCATCGCAGAAGCGCTTGCTCCCTCTTTACGAAATGCCTCTTTTTTCAACATTGGATTAGATGTTCTCATTTTTTCCCTCCTAAAATAGGTTCTACCAATAGTGTAAAGTTTTTCTCTTTACTTTTCAATATATGCAGCTTGTTTTTATTTTAATCCTTCAACGATATCTGATAGTTCACTCCATCTTTCCATCGTTTTTTCTAGCTCTTCTTCTGTTTTCTGCTGTGCTTCAGATAATTCTTGTGCCTTTGTGAAGTCAGATCCAACTTTCGCAAGTTCTTCTCCAATTGACTCAATTTTCTCTTCTAGTTCGGCAATTGTATCTTCAATTGTTTCCCATTCACGCTGCTCATTGTATGAAAGTTTACGTTTACGTTGTTGTTTTGGAGCTGCTTCTACTACTTTTTTCTCTTTTTGAACTTCCGCTTTCTCAATAAGTTCTTTCGTTTTTTCCATTTCTAAATAATCTGTATAACTACCTAGGAACTCACGCACTTCTCCTCCGCCAGTAAAGATGAACAGTTCATCTACTACTTTATCTAAGAAGTAACGGTCATGCGATACAGTTAAAACGACACCTGGGAAATCTTCTAAATAATCTTCTAGTACTGTTAATGTTTGTGTATCTAGATCATTCGTAGGTTCATCAAGTAATAGTACGTTTGGTTCCCCCATTAAAATACGTAATAAATATAAACGTCTTCTTTCACCACCAGATAGTTTACCAAGCGGTGTACCATGTGAATGCGTCGGGAATAAGAAACGTTCTAACATTTGAGATGCACCAATTACTTTTCCATCTGTTGTATGAATAACTTCTGCAATCTCTTTAATGTATTCAATCATACGCTGATTTAAATTCATCTCTTCATTTTCTTGCGTATAATAAGCAACTTTTACAGTTTGTCCTACTTCAACTTCACCACTATCAGGAGATAACTTGCCTGCAAGCATATTTAATAGAGAAGATTTCCCGCTTCCATTCGCCCCAATAATTCCGATACGATCGCCTGGTTTCACAATATGATTAAAATTATGTAATACCGTCTTATCGCCAAATTTTTTCGTTACATCTTTTAACTCAAGTACTTTCTTTCCTAAACGACTTCCACTTAGTGCAATATCAACTGACTGTTTTGCAGCTGGCCCCTCTTGTTCCTTTAACTCATCAAAACGCTGAATACGCGCCTTTTGTTTCGTAGAACGGGCTTTTGCACCACGGCGAATCCAAGCAAGTTCACGACGATATAAATTTTGGCGTTTGGATTCTTGTGCCAATTCTTGCTCTTCACGAAGTGCTTTCGCTTCTAAAAATGTACTATAGTTTCCTTCGTAGCTATATAGTTTACCATTATCTAATTCAAAAATACGATTCGTCACACGATCTAAGAAATAACGATCATGGGTTACAAGTAATACCGCACCTGTATATCTTGCTAAATATTCTTCTAACCATTCAACTGTCTCATGGTCAAGATGGTTCGTAGGCTCGTCTAAAATTAATAAATCAGGTGTTTCAATAAAACACTGTGCCATTGCGATACGTTTTTTCTGTCCACCAGATAAATTCCCAACAGTTGCAGTGAAATCTGTAATTCCTAATTTCGTTAGAAGAGATTTCGCATTTGCATTTGCTTCCCATGCACTCATTGCATCCATACGTTGCTGCACTGCAAATAATTGTTCCTGTACTTTTTCATTACTTGGATCTTTTTCAATATTTAATAGTGCTTTTTCATAATCACGAAGAAGACGAATTAAAGGTGTATCACCATGGAACACTTGCTCTAATACTGTTAGTTTTTCATCAAACTCTGGTTGCTGTGATAAATAACTAATTGTATATCCACGTGAATGCGTCATTTCACCTGTATCAGAAGTTTCTAACCCTGCAATAATTTTTAATAATGTTGATTTACCAGTACCGTTTACACCAATAATTCCGACACGTTGTCCTTCTGTAATACTACATGATAATCCATCAAATAACGGTTTTTCTCCGTATGATTTCGATAAGTTCTCCACAGTTAACATTTTCATATTTGTGCATTCCACTCTTTCATAAATTGTTCTATAAACTGTTCTATATAACGATGACGAACTTCAGCTTCTTGTTTTGCTGCGTTCGTATTCATTAAGTCTTTTAATTTTAAAAGTTTTTCATAAAAATGATTTAAAGATGGATCGTTATTTTTTCTATACTCTTCTTTCGTCATTACTTCACGCGGCGGAATTGTTGGATCATACATTAATCTCCCTTTCGCTCCGCCATATGCAAATGTACGTGCAATCCCAATTGCCCCAAGGGCATCTAAACGATCTGCATCTTGAACAATTTTCCCTTCAACTGACTCAACTGCGCCACCATGCCCACCCTTATAAGACATATTGGCGATGATATGAAGAATATGTTTACTTTCTTCCTCATCTACATGTAACTCTTCTAACCAATCAGAAACTTTTTTCATTCCTGCTTCTTCACTTTCATTTAACTTTTCATCTGCCACATCGTGAAGTAATGCTGCCATTTCAATTATAAAACGATTTCCTCCTTCTTGCTCGGATAAAGAAATCGCCAGTTTATGTACGCGCTCAATATGATACCAATCATGCCCACTCGCATCTTTTTCTAAAATATTTTTTACAAAAGTAATTGTTTTTTTAATCTTTTCTTGTTTTGTCATTTTATCTTCACCCAGTTTCTTATTGTAACACGCCCGCCTTTTTTCATCACATATTTTCTTGTCCGCCCATACACTAGGTGGTAGGCATCATCATGAAGGAGGAATAAACATGTTCTATAATAATCAACCGCCTTATCCACAACAACCATTTTACCCTCAGCAACCGGAACAAAGATATACAGAACAATATGAGGAACAAGAATTACAACAGCCAGAACAACAATACGAACAAAATCCATATGACACACGTCCAAATTATGAATATCCTCAAAATCCATATACAGCACCGCAAACTCAAGAACAACAAAATCCATATGACACACGTCCAAATTATGAATATCCTCAAAATCCATATGCAGCACCGCAAACTCAAGAACAACAAAATCCATATGTAACTCAGCCACAACAACCACAATACCAACAACAAATGTATCAACCCAACTACGACGCACGTGTCTCACCACCTAAACCACCAACAATTGATCCAATGCAACCACAAATTTTACCACCAGGTCCGACTTTAGATATTACACAACCACAAATTTTACCACCTGGGCCTATTACAGAACCGACTCAACAACAAATTCAACAAGTTGTCGGTACACAATTTTTACCTTTAAAGAAACCTGTATTAGATTTCGTAAAACCTTGGGTAGATTATGGTTTAAATGAAGCGAAACATACTTCACATAAACACGCTTTAACAGAAGTCGCTGCGATTATGTTTTTAGTTGGAAAAGGATATAACCCAACAATTGCTCATTATATCGTTGAATCTTGGGAGAAGAATGAGCAGTTTTAGGGTTGTTCATTTTATATTATATAAAACTACAAAAGTGTCACAAGTGCCTGTCATACAAGCATTTGCGACACTTTTTATTAACTACACTAATGCTTATTACTAAAAATTCAACTTTAAAATATAAATAAAAAAAGAAAAGGACGATTTCTATCGCACTTTTCAAATCACATCCTATAAAGGCACTCTATTAGGATCTTCTCTTTCTAGGACCTACAATTAATTTAATTGCTGTTCTTTCTTGATTATTGATAGAAATCTCTTGAAATGCTGGAACAAAAGCCAAATCAACACCACTTGGAGCAACAAATCCTCTTGCAATCGCAATTGCTTTAATTGCTTGATTTAAAGAACCTGCCCCAATTACTTGGATTTCCACATTGCCATTTGCTCTTAGTACACCTGCTATTGCACCTGCAACTGAATTTGGACTTGATTTTGAAGATACCTTTAATATATTTTCCATGTAAGTTGCTCCCTCTATTATTTAATAGCTCTTTCGTTACAGTTTTAAATATTTCAACGTATCTTTAACTATTATTCACACCAAAAGCAAACAATGCTTCCTATGTAAATGAATTCGATACCTTTCGTCTTCTTCCTGCCCAACTGCACAAATAAAAAGTAACGAATAAAGACTCTAATATACAAACGTTTAAATAGGAGCAATTCGCTAAACGACAACATTATCGCACCAAAAAATAACAATGCTACTTTTTCAGGTGCAATTCGTATAATAAGCGTTTCATCAATACTTCAATTTATTTAGAACTTCAGTTCATTTTTCTACCAAATTATTATTTTTTTCGTCTTCAAAAATCGTTATACATATTATTCTAATAAACTACATTTCACCATTTGAGTGCTTTATATTCCAAATCTACCACCTTATACAGGACAGGCATACATGCCAATAGTAGTTCATTTATATATACTACTATGTATCTTACATTTATTAATCATCAGGAGGTAATATATTGGGTTCATACTATCGTTCTTCAAACTCGTATAAAAGATGTTCCTGCCACGATTCACATAAACCATCAAAGCCAACTTACGGTACTTTCTGGCAAACTGAGTTTATAACTGTTTCTTTTGGTGGTTCTTTCCCCTTATAGAACGTAAACCCCTATTTCATTATTCTGTTAACCTAATAAACATAAAAAATTGCCGTCCCCTTCTAACACAAGGTTTCGGCAATTTTCATATCAAAATCTATTCACTCTTACTTCTCCACATAAACCGACTTAACAATCGTACGATTATAAGGTTTTCCTTCTTTATTTATCCCTTTTATATCCATCGTAACGTTATATACCCCTGGTTGCTTTATGTCCTTCAAAGCACCTGTAAATGTATTTGTATTAACATTTTGTAATTCATTAAATTCAGAGACTAGCTTCCCTTCTTTATTAACAACTCTTACTGTTATGGAAAGATCTCCTTTCATTTCAGGTGCCGCAGGTGATTTTTTCAGTTTATACTCTGATTTGTTTATTTTGACTTTTGTTGGCATTTGTAGAACGAATGGCGCGCCACTTTTGTGATCGCTTACAATTAAGTATGCATCTTTCGACTGCTTCGCCATCATTTTAACTCTCCATTCTCCTACGTCCATTTTGTCAAATTTAAATGTACTAATTGTTGCCCCATTAAAGAAAGATTCACCTTCACCAGTAGTTATCGTACTATCTTTATTTGTATACACTTTTCCTTTTGGAGATATTAGTTGTATTTCTACATCAGAAGCAGCTGTTAATACAGAAACTATTCCTTCTGCCTTTTTATCAACCGCCACAGCTTGCTCTATCCACTGATTTTGTGGCAATTCTCCCCCTAAAATATTTTGATTAGAAGTTGTATTTAATTGCTCTATATTTTCTTCTGAACTATTACTTGGTGCTACTAAAGCTGGCACGCCTACATTTGCAGTACGTAAATATGGTTCAATTCGTGCGAAAACAGCTGATCCTTTTCGTATATTGTCATGATCAAATTTGGAATCTGTAAATAAATGTGTGCCATATGGTAGCTTAGCACTCCACTCATTTACTAATCCATCATTCGAGCCGTACGATGACAAATATAATCCGCCCATAGATAACGCAGAAAATACTGGTCCCCAGCTAGTCCCAGTAGCCGTATAGTAACGGTTTAATTTAACTGCTGGATTATTATCTATCGTTGAACGAAATTTTGCCATTTCCCCTATTTGTAACGCGTACGTACCATCATCTTTTTGACCTAATATAGAAGCAAGCCAACCTGCCCACCAACTATATGATAAATCCGCTAAATTTGAGCCGTGATGTGGTGTCGCAAGTGTAATAACATTCCCAACAAATCGATTCGCACGATATCCAACTAATGCCGCTTGTGTATCTATACCGCCTTTACTATGCGCTACAATAGTAACCTTTTTACCGAAATGATTATATATTTCTTCCAGTTTTTGTGCTAACAATTTTCCGTTGTCCCACTGACTAGCCGATCCTTTCCCTGCCGCATCATATAATTGAATAAATACCGTTTGATATCCCGCTTTCAACGCATAGTCATACATATCATTTATATCGTGATATACAGTCTTTCCATACCAACTATCCGCATTACCATTTCTGCCTTGTACAAAGAGAATTGGAGGCTTATTCTCATCATAATTAGTTGGTTTTTGTCCTAAAAACCAATCGCCAGGTGTAAATACTTCTGTATCAGGAAACCCCTTTCCAAGCTCTTTTACAACTTCTGCCCTTACATTTGTGCTAATCGATGGAGCCATGATAAAAAATATAATTAGTAAGGCAACACATCTTCTCATTAATCGCATGTTACTCCCCCCCACTTTTTTTGAAAGAAGGTGCTCTTTGTAATAATTTGTATTTTCTCCCTTAATAATAGCTAATCTTTTTATTTGAAAAAGATGTTAGCCCTATATTCATGTGATTACTCGTACACCCTCTTCCTTAACTCACGTTATTCTCTTCGTTTCCATCTCTTCCTTTTGAGTAAACACGACAAAAAAATTTCTCAATACTTGTTAACTTCACTACATCCAGATGTTTTTCAAATCATGATTGTTTATATAAAGCATACAAATCTTGAAAAAATTTTAGTGAAAAAACATTTTATTACTAATTAGTTATTTAAAAACATAATGAAGATATGTATTTTCTTTTCATTACATACAAACGAATTTAAAAGAAGCTTGTATTGTAAGACTTTCCTATGACTAATTATTTAACTGAAATTTCAAAATATACAATCATATTTCCAGAAACATATATTATGATAATTTTCGCAGACTTGAATTAAGTTTTTAGAAGTACTAACCTATCGGTAAGCAGAAGAAAATTCTGTAAAAAGAAAGGAGAATGCTTTATGATGACCAATTTACAAAAGGAGTTTTTTAAACGAT
Organism: Bacillus cereus group sp. N12; assembly: GCF_016483575.1. Lineage (NCBI taxonomy): Bacteria > Bacillati > Bacillota > Bacilli > Caryophanales > Bacillaceae > Bacillus > Bacillus cereus group sp. N12. The sequence continues at coordinate 148,507 of NZ_JAEHBO010000002.1, read as the reverse complement.
TAAAAATTCCCGCAAAAGAACTAACATTTGATGATTTAGATGAAGTCCTCTTAAAAATGGGAATGATTTTCCCCTATGAAAATCTTGATATTATGGCTGGTACTATTAAAAATATTTCAAAAAATAACTTAGTAGAAAAGTTACTTATTCAAAAACGAGGCGGTCTTTGTTATGAATTAAATTCCTTATTGTATTACTTTTTAATTGATTGTGGGTTTCAAGTATACAAAGTAGCTGGTACTGTATATGATCTTTACGATAATAAATGGAAACCTGATGATGGTCATGTCATTATCATTTTAAGTCATGATCATACAGATTATATTGTGGATGCAGGTTTTGCATCTCATCTCCCTTTACATCCAGTCCCCTTTAATGGCGAAGTCATATCTTCTCAAACGGGAGAATATCGAATTTACAAACGAAATACCCGAAAAGGTACACATATTTTTGAAATGCGAAAAGGGGCAAACGGCGAATCTACAAGTTTCTTACAATCTGAACCTTCAAACGAATGGAAAATAGGCTATGCTTTCACTATAGATCCAATAGATGAGAAAAAAGTGAATAACATTCAAAAAGTAATTGTAGAGCATAACGAATCGCCTTTTAATAAAGGGGCTATCACTTGTAAATTAATTGATTATGGTCACATATCATTAACGAAAAAAAATTATACAGAAACCTTTAAAGGCACAAAAAATAAACGACCAATAGGTTCTAAAGAATATGCTCGCATTCTTCGTGAATCTTTTGGAATCACTCAAGAGAAATATGTAGGAAAAATATTAGAAAGAGGCTAGTTGATTAAAAATATTTCATAATAAAGCAGATTCTATATATAGAATCTGCTTTATTTTATAATTTTTTATAGCGTGATTCCTTATCAGTGTTACTCTTTTAAAAGACTAGTATTATTAAGCATTTCTTTTTGTGCCATGTATTACTTACATTTCAATTATATACTCATCATCATATTTATCGTATTGTAGCCCTGCTCCTATTTTTGATTCCGTAACTTGATCCCTTAAAAACGGTGCGGCTTCCATTTTGCTAGTTGCAATTTCAATTCCATATTTTTTCGTTAAATGAGCTAACTCTATTAAAAACCACTCTCTTCGCAATGAAACTGGAATATCTAATGTTCTTCTTTTCATATATAATAGCACCTCTTTTATTTTCATAACTTAAAAGAATATCACTTATCAAAACTATCGTTCATCACAAACGTCAATGAAACATTATAGTATATGCATGTCCATTTTAAACGTGCTAATATAAAACACCATTATAGTTTACATAAAATAATTATGTAATAGTAGAAAGAAGAGGCTTATCCTCCTCTTTCTACTATAGAGATTTAAATTAAGAACATCTTGGTACACCAAAAGCTAAAAATAATGCTGCTACTCCTGCTGTAATCGGTACTTTTAACGTAATTACATCGTCTACCTTCGTTACTAAAAAATACGCATTACCTTCTTGTAATATACAATTCACTAACAATTGAAATTCCATTCAAATCTCCTCCTTTCAATCGATATACTATAATTTATGAAATCTCTTTAAAAAAGTAATAGGAAATATATCCATTTTTCTTTATATACAAATTAATTGTTTATATGTCTATTAAAAATATCAATTTTCGAAATTTATATAAAACGTGTATTATCCAATAAGTTCCTATATAATCAATAGAGAAAATCTTACAAATAGAGGTATGAAAATGGCTATTTTGAGTAATATTGGTGGCGTATTATTTCTATTTGCTTTTATTCTTTTAATCTTATGTATCCTTTTCATTCTTTAAGAAAAATGCAAAAACAAAACAATATGGTCGTCCTACCGTTATCCTTTTTATAATTTCTATTGTATTAATAATGACCGGTACAACAAAATCTGAACACCCAGTTATCGAATTTTTTACTTTGGCGTTTTATATCTTCCAACTCATTAAAGATTGGAATAACACTTTCTAATTTCTTTTTATCGATACGTTCATTTACAAGGTCCCGTCCTAACATTGAAATGAATGTACCAATTATAACCGCTTGTGCTGGTTTAGTTAATTTGGCTTTATCCATCCTTCATCCCTCCAAAATAAAAAGCACCCGAATGGATGCTTTTTCATTAAGTATTACATTTGCATTTCAATCATGGTAAATGAAGTTTTATTCTTCTTTCAATCACCTAATCTTATTTACATTTATCTGTTTCAGCAATATTAAATAACTAAAAGAAGAGCAAAACCCCTTCTCCGTTTATACAACGTAAATTGCAATTGAATGTGAAATGAAGAACAACCATTCATCCAGTCTGCAACCATCGCCACCAGTTATGAAGATCCATTTTCAGAGGAATTTTATGAGCAATGTTTTCGTCCACTTCTCACAATACAAATATATCACGTTAACTCCAAAACGACCGGCACATTTACTGCAAAAAAGCGGTCACGAATCTGCCACCTTTCTTTAATTGATTGTAGCCCTTATTCTATTAAGTAATGAATCTTTTAATTCCCTCTCATCTTTCCAAACAATATGGCTATATTGTCTAGTATCAAAATGCAGATTTGCTAAGTCATTTTCCCTGCAAGTCCATATTACAGGTTTACCAAGTCCCATTGCATAGCCGGCTTCAAAATAGACGTCACCTCTATGTTCAGTAAAATCTGCAATTATAAATTTACTTTGTCTTATTTTAACTATAATCTCATCATCAATTTTGTTATTGTGTTCCACTTTATCAATTCGAATAGGCTCATAACCTGCTTCTTTTACAGCCGTTGCAATTGCATTCTGATATAGACTATCCATTTTTGGACTAAACGACATAGCGACAAACACCTGCTTAGTATCCGCTTCTCTTCCCTTTTCTAATTCTGCAATACGATTCCACCCTTTTGCTGTAACTGTAATATGTGCAGGAAAATCTGCTGCAGATAGCTTAGATATCTCAATTAATTCGTCCTGAAATAATTGGTTCGCTATATATTTCATTTCCAACAAATGAACACTCTGTACAAAAAATAGAGATTTATCTGATTCACGAATATATAATGGGTCACCTGGAAATTTTGACAATTTAGCTAAGTTTATTAATGACTCATCCAATCTATCAGAAGCACTATCTGGATATTCACTTAATAGATCCGCTAAAAGATAAATAGGATACGGAAATTCTGAAAGATTTTCATCTGGTCGATTAAGAAAAATCATTATTTTTCCCATCCCTCTAATGTTTCTCTTTCTTAAAATTGCAGAAAGTTTTCTCTTCTGCTCTACATTTAATTCGATTCTCGCTTCTTCAATCATGGAAAATGTGCCACAATTCTCACATTTATATTGCTCTGCACGTCCCCCTCCCACTCCTACTAATTGGGGTTCCTCAATAGAGTTTTGACAAACCGGACATCTTTCCCTCATCACAACCACCACTTTCTTGTTTATAGCATAATATTAACATATAAATAATTGACTTACCCTTATCTTATATTGTGTGTAACTGATCCTATCACTGAATCCCTTGCTATCATTAATTTTATTTAACTTTCTCTTTTGAGTTACACAGTACAAAAATTATGAGTAGCTGTATAGGGAGGGATACCACCAGCATTTTTCAAAATAACCTACGCTATGCGGGAACATAAAATAAAGCTGCCCATATGGACAGCTTATTTACATAATTCTCGAAAGTGGAAGTTAATCAACGAGGGTTTAATCTCAATATTTTCTTGATTTAATGATAATAGAAGATGGTCTCCGTTTTTCATTTATTAATTCTGGCATTTTTTCTAATCCTGTTGGAGTTGACTCTGGCTCAATAATTTTCTCAATTACAAAACCGTTGTCTATAAGAGTATTAATTAATGTTGAAATTGTTCTGTGATATTTAACAACACCATCTATCCACCAATGTTCCTCTCTTTTTCCTTCTTCTTGATAATTATCTAATGCCCAATGCAATCTGTTTCCATTATTATCCTTAAACCAATTATTCATTTCCTTTCGAGCTGTTACTATTGGATGTTCTGTTGAAAAGATAAATTCACCATCATTTTTTAACAGATCTCTTATTTTCTTAATTAGATGTGAGTAATCTTCTATGTAATGTATAACTAAAGAACTTGTTATTAAGTCGAATTTTTGATTTGGCAAATTAAGTTCTTCTATTGGTACACACATATAATCTATTTTTTCGTTTTTGTTATACATTTCAGCTTGTTCAATCATATTTCTTGAGATGTCCACTCCTATAACTTTCGAGGCACCATTTTCTACACAGTACATAGAAAAATGACCAGTTCCACATCCCAAATCTAATACAGACTTATCTGTAAGATTAGCAATTATAGATTTAATTGCTGGCTGTTCAACAAAATCATTAAAGGTAAATCCATTTTCACGTAATGACTTATAATTTTTAAAGAAAAACGGATTATCATAAATGTTTTGTTTCATTATATACCTCCTATAATACAATCTATATTTTTTATATTCTAGGGGGCATCCAAAAATTCCTATATTAACCAAAATACACTTCAACTAACCTGCCATTTAGTTGAATAAGGAACAGTGTATATCCTATACATGTTAGGTTGACATAACGTCTCATTATTGGAAGTGAAATGTGCTTATACATCCAGGCTGTTGATGATAGCTAATATTTGATGATCTGTCCATTTGCCATTAATCTTTACATTTTCTTTAGCTATACCTTCTTTTTTAAATCCTACTTTTTCTAATACACGAATAGATGCTATATTGCTAGGCATAGCTCCTGCTTCAATTCTATGTAGTTTTAATTCTCTAAATGCAAAGTCTACAACAAGTCGAAGAGCCTCTGTTGTATAGCCCCTTGAATTATGCTCCCTATCTAAGGTAAATCCCGTATAACAGCTTTGGGCGGGATCCCTAGCAATTTGAGTTAATGAAATGTCTCCGATAAGTTTATCAGTTGCTTTTAAAAAGATTCCAAAAGCGTAAACTTGATCTTCAGCTTTCTTTTTTAATGCTCGTTCAATGCGCATTTTTTGATGTTCTTCTGTATAAAAGACTTCTGGGAGTAATGGACAAACTCGTTGAAAAAATTCGCGATTTCTAGTGTGTAAGTTAGCTAACTCGCTCGCGTCAGAAATTTTGTAAAGTCGAAGATATATTTGCTGTCCTACGATTTTCATAAAAAACCTCCGATATCCTTTTAATACAATTTTATTCTCGTCAAATCTTATAAATTCCTTTTTTATATTATATTCATGTTAAGCTAACATGACGTCTCATTATCGATAACAAGGAAAGGTGGGCCCATCCTCTGACAAAGGAATTTCCTTTTTTTGTTCTACAGATTTATGCATTATTTTATACATTCCTATCCTGACGCAGGTTTTCGGGTTCTCTTTTGTTACTGAATTATCCAAAAACTGTATAAATTTTTGTATGCTCTTAGCATGGGGGTTTTCAAAAACGGTGACGGTACCCCTAGATTTAAAAAGAAAAAAGCAATGATTCGATTTCAAACCTAGTCATTGCTTTATCTATTGCATCTTGATTTACACCTATATAACGTAACATGACCTTCTCTGAAGAGTGATTGAATATCTCCATGATTAATGTGCTATGTTTTTCGTTTACATGTACATATGGTACCCGTACGTCTTTCTTAGCGTATGCGTTCTATTTCATCTAAACTAAACTCTGCTGCGGCTATACTTAATATCTTATATGCCATACTACGACCGATAGGACGATTCTTTCATTGTCTACTTTGTAATAGGTATTCATGATCTTCTCTTTCTTCTATAAACCATTTCAGTTCTCTTTTTAATGCTGCAGTATTTTGAATACGTTTTTGTTTTCCTGTTTTCTTTTCCCTCATAGAGATATGACTCGTTTTTACATCTTCTACCTTCAATTTTAAAATGTCAGAGATTCTCAAGCCTGTATTGATTCCCATAATGAATAAAATTTAATTTCGTGCACACTTCTCCTTAAACTACTTTTTTAGCTGCTGTATTTCTTCTGGATCACGTATCTGCTAAACAAAATTCATTATTCATTACCTCCAGTTTCTTCAGTCTCATATACTTCTAATCTAAGAGCAAAAGCTAATTTATAAAAAGCACTAGATCTATTTCGTCTATACGTACGCTCACTCATACCAACATTTGCTAAAGCAATATCTTCTGCTGGCTTCCCTACCATATTTGTTGGACCATGATATCTTACCTCGCTAGATGCTGTAACCTTCATCTCATTTCTAATCATCCCAAATTGTCTATAAATACGAACATTTTCAAGAATCTCTTCTAAACGAGCCTGCGTTGCTTTGCGATCAATTTTAGGTAAAAAAGTTAATTGCGCCATATATAAAAACACCCCTTATATATTTTGTTAATAAAAACAAAAAAGCGGACACCGAACTACAGAGCAATATTACTAATGCTCTTATAGTTCGATGTCCGCTGATTCTTCCAGTAGGACTATATTTATAGATATTGTTATATCATTTTCTCATATTTTAGTGATTTTCTTATTAGAAAAAGATTATTTTGTAACAAATTTATAAAATCCATCTTCATTGAGCACTTTATATCTAAAAGGATTAATCATGAAAATTTTGGAATACATATTACTTAGATTGGTTGGATTGCATTATTCAGAACATGGTGGGCTATATTCTTTCATTGAGTTTTTTTAAATCTCAACATCCATTATAATTTTTAAAGAAAACTTTTTAGATCAAGTAGCATATTATACTAGATAAGGATATATTCCACAAAATTTTGAAAGGAGGACTCTTTATGAATACAACTTTAATTTCCCATTTCTACAATGAAGAGTATCTACTCCCATGGTGGTTAATGCACCACACAAAATTATTTGATCATGGTATTCTTATTAATCGTGGGTCTACTGATCGCTCGGTTGAAATATGTAAATTATTTGCACCTCATTGGGAAATCCGTGATTCAAAAGTATTAGAGTTTGATGCCGTATTAGTTGATCAAGAAGTAATGAACATAGAAAAAGAAATTACGGGCTGGAAAATGGTGTTGAATACCACTGAATTTCTTTGCTGTTCTAATAAAGAAGAGTTTTTTTCATCACTTACTAAATTAAAAAGAAAAATGTATTCCATTAGAACTATTTTAATGGTAGATAACCCTATGCATGCCTACACTAAACCGAGATATGGAATTCCACTCGTCAAACAACGTTTTCATGGAATAGTAATTCAGCCTGTGCCTCTTACCATTTATAGCGGCGGTAGATTAATTCACAATTATTCCCATGGTAACTATTCAGTAGGAAGACATAACTCGTTCTATTCGTTTACTATTTACAAGTATCCTGCTTTCATTTTAAAGTTCTTTTACAGTCCATGGAACAGCGCTATGAAGGACCGAAAACTACAGATTGGTCCTACTCTTTCTAAACATAGCACCCAGAATGGTTTGGGTACTCACCATCTTGTAACACTAGCTAAATTAGAAGAAAATTACATACACTACGCAAACTTAACTAGCGATCTTCGATTAATGCCAGAATATCAATTGTTATTTCCAGATTTATGTTTTCCAAATTAATTATTGTATCTATAAATCAACACGATCCATAATTATTCAAATAACTTTTCATGGCTTATTTTCATATATTCAGTATTCCCTCCATACAATAAGAAAAGTATACAAAGTGAATGGAGGTTAAATGTGCTTATCACAAATATTTATGATTTTATAGCCAAGTACGGGCGTCCCCCTCACTTTCACAAAGATTTCCCTTTAATCTTATTTTGGAGCCAAAAAAGCGGCTGCACTTCACTCGCATATTGGTTCTTTTATCACATTAATTTGTTTAAAGAAGTTGTAAAATATAGCCCATTTGTTCATAACTATGAATTTGAAATTTATAAAAATTCCATACCATATTTCACTGATTTAGCCAACGCATTACAAGCAAAAGAAAAAGACACGTATAAATTGGTAAGAAACCCTTTCAAAAGAGCTGTAAGTTCCTTTATTTCTCTTATACCAGCGCCATATTACGAATCCACTGAGTGGAAGCCAATCCGTCGTTATCTTTATGGTGATGAATCTTGCAATAAAAAGATTTCCTTTAAACTGTATTTATATTATTTAAAAGCGCATGCACCAAATTTTGAAGGTGTAAACCCACACTTCACACCTCAATATATACAAGGAGAAGAAGAGTTCGTTACAAATTACATTTACCTTGAAAAATTCTCTACCCATCTGTCTGTCTTAGAAGATAAACATTGTTTAAAAAAATCTCCATTAAACGGATTAATAAACTCGTGGCATCACCAAAGTAATCTAGCAAATTACAAAGGTAACTATGCAGATGGTGATATTACAGATCCCTTATTCCCAAGGCATCCGACCTATGATAGTTTTTATGATGAAGAAACGATTCAATTAGTTGAAGATATCTTCAAAGAAGATTTCACTACTTACAAATATCCCTCAACATTACTTTAAAATATAAACATTTTCCTTATCATAAATTCATAATTATTACAGAGAAACTTAAGCCACCTACTTAAATTTCCTCATAATACTCCTGCAAATTGAAGTTGGGCACTATTCTAATAGTGCTCTTTTTAATGAATTTCAATTTTCAAAATATCCCTATTAAGTCCCCCTCCGAAATAACTATTTTGTTCGACTTTCTATTAAGCTCTTTTTTTAATAAACCTTACAAATTCGTAATACTATTGTCACCTAAATAGATAGTTAATTGGTTAATTCTGGTTTAATATAACAGACTGTTAGATTGATTAAATAAAACATTATTGATAGGTGTGACACTTGATGGCAAGAAAATTATTACGCTACGTAATTGTAAGTATACTTTTTCTAACTATTCCGATTATCTTTATACATTTTGTATCGTCTCAATCCATTCCAAAAGAATACAGTGAAGAATGGCCAGCAGTAAAAAAAACTGCTGCACTAGTTACAATTGGTTACTTTAAAAAAGAGAAGACTCTTGATATTGTAATTGAAAAAGTTGAGCCTCCGAAAGAATATAGAACACATGAGATTTACCTATTCGGACACGTTGCTGACGATAAAAAACAAAAGATTTCTGCTATTGTAAATTTTAGTGAGAACTATTCAATTAGAGATACATCTGAAGATTTATTTTAAGTCAAAGAGTATTTAACTTATGTTAGATGCTCTTTTAGCTAAAATCACGCTTTTGTTAAGAGCCACGCATCCATTTCTTAGGTGAAAAACTTTTATAGAAGCCCTTTTTTTGGACAAATTTACCGGATTAATTAACAGAAATTTCGTGTTATTATTAACTTGTTGAATAACCCAATACATTTAACAATGCTCTTGACTGCATACTTAGTATGCAACCATCCATCCAAATACCTTAGCTAATACGTCCCCAAAATCGTTGTTATTGCTAGGGTATCTTTTTAGATGCCCTGTGTGCAGGGCTTTTTTATTTCAGTGATAATGCTCTTTTTCCCATATAATTATCGATGCTTGTAGTCCCATTTCTTAACAAATTTCAAATTTGATTATATTAACTTTATTTTTCGCTCTTCCATACGAATTATTTTTCCATTTTGATATACAAATGATTGTTCACCAAATCCACCTTGAGGTGATTCTATTAGTTGGACCTGACCATTTTTAACAACATATATTCCGTTTATTCTCAAAACTGACACATAATAAGTGATTTATATCACCACATTGATTTTAATATATTGCTATTCTTGGTTTAGTTATCACATTAAACTTTATGGAGGCATTCATATGGAACATACATTTACTGAAACTTCTATTGTCGGTGAGATTGTTACACAATTTCCGAAAGCTAGTGACCTTTTTAAATCATATAGAATAGATTTTTGTTGTGGTGGTAATAAACCACTTATTGATGCAATTCATGAAAGAAATTTATCAGCAACAGAAGTACTTACAGAGTTAAATACGCTTTATCATAATACGAAACGATTAAATGAATCTGAAATTGATTGGAAAAATGCTTCTTATCGTGAATTGATTGATTATGTTATAAATAAGCACCATCGCTATTTAAATGAGGAGTTGCCACAATTAAGTCCGTATGTAACGAAAGTATTACGCGTCCATGGAGCAAGTCAGCCTCATTTAGCTCAAATTCATAAGCTATTTCATGAACTTAAGATGGAATTAGAACAGCATTTAATTAAAGAAGAAACAGAAGATTTCCCATTAATTTTAGAATTCGAACAACATCCAACTGATGAAACCTATGCAAAATTACGTAAAGTGGTGGATGAGTTGGAGAATGAACATAACCACGCTGGCAATATTATTAAAGAACTTCGTAAAGTGACAAATGACTTTACTCCTCCAGAAGGAGCTTGTGGCACTTATCGACTTGTTTACCAACGTCTTGAAGCTCTAGAATCTGATTTATTTGAGCATATACATTTAGAAAATAACATTTTATTTCCACGTGCAATTACGAAAGCATAGATAAAGCACAGGACATGTGTATACATGCTCATGTCCTGCTTTTTCATTGTGTAAGAAATAGTCACACTTCCCCCATCATTTCATTGGGTAGCTTACTATTATTTAATTAGGTGCGGGTCTCTTCACTCCCCTACCTACCCATATAAAAATTCCCTTTCACTTATCTCTCCACATAAATCCGAATTTTAATAATTTGTGAATCATTATTAAGATGTGATAAATATCACATCTCCCTCTTTTTTTATTTTCTATAATAGAAACATAATATACTTTGTTCAACATTTCACATAAAAGGGGAAATGAATATGAAAAAACGTTTAGTTATGATCGGAAATGGTATGGCTGGAATACGCTGTATGGAAGAAATATTAAAACATGATAGTGATTTATATGAGATTACTATTTTTGGCGACGAACCGCATCCAAACTACAACCGTATTATGCTATCCCATGTTTTACAAGGCAAAACAAATATACAAGATATCATTATGAATGAATATAGTTGGTACGAAAGAAACGAAATAACATTATATACAAATGAAAAAGTTCAAAGTATTGACCGAGAAGAAAAAATCATTGTCACAGAAAAGAATCGTACTCTTACATACGACAAACTCATTATCGCAACAGGTTCTAGTGCTTTTATTTTACCTGTTGAAGGTTCTACCCTTCCTGGTGTGACAGGATTTCGAACAATTGAAAATACACAATTTATGATTGATACTGCTAAAGATAAGAAAAAAGCCGTTGTCATCGGTGGTGGATTACTTGGTTTAGAAGCAGCAAGAGGTCTTATTGACTTAGGAATGGACGTACATGTTGTTCATTTAATGCCGAGCTTAATGGAGCAACAACTAGATGCCAAAGCAGCCTCTCTCCTTCGTGAAGATTTAGAAGCACAAGGCATGAAATTTCTCATGGAAAAGAAAACGGTAAAAATTCTTGGTACAGACCATGTTGAGGGCATTCAATTTGAAGATGGTGAAGTTGTAGATTGTGATTTAATTGTAATGGCTGTCGGAATACGCCCGAATACGCAAATAGCAAAAGATGCTAGTTTAATTGTAAATCGCGGTATTGTAGTCAACGACTATATGCTAACAAATGATGAATCCATTTATGCTGTTGGCGAATGTGCAGAGCATGACGGTATCGCCTATGGCCTTGTTGCTCCTCTTTATGAACAAGGTGCAATATTAGCAAAACATATAACGAATTTACAAACTGATGGATATACGGGCAGTATCGTCGGTACGCAATTAAAAGTTGCAGGTTGTGATTTATTCTCTGCTGGCCAAATCTATGAAGATGATCAAACGAAAGCAATATCCATCTTTGATGAATGTAAACGTTCCTATAAAAAAGTATTAATTCGCGACAATAAAGTCGTCGGTATCGTTTTATATGGTGACACAGCTGATGGTACACGCCTCTTTAGTATGTTAAGGAAAGAAGAAGATATACAACAATATACACCAGCTTCCCTTCTTCACAAGGCTGGTGTAGAAAGTGAACTTAACGTTGCTACAATGAGTGCGGATGACACGATTTGTGGATGTAATGGTGTTACGAAAGGCACAATCGTACATGCCATTTTAGAACATGAATTAACTACTTTTGAAGAAGTAAAAGGCTGCACGAAAGCCGCAGGATCTTGTGGTAAATGTCGTCCGCTTGTAGAACAAGTTTTATCTCATACACTTGGAGATGCTTTTAATGCCTCAGCGCAATCTGCCGGTATGTGTGGATGTACACCTTTATCACGTGATGAAGTCGTAGAAGCGATTCATGAGAAAGGTTTAAAATCGCCAAAAGAAGTACGAAATGTACTCGGTTTTGCACATGAAGACGGATGTTCGAAATGTCGTCCTGCTTTAAATTACTATTTACGTATGGCGATTCCAGAAGAATATGAAGATGATAAATCATCCCGTTACGTTAATGAAAGAATGAATGGTAACATTCAGCATGATGGTACATTCTCTGTTATTCCACGTATGTACGGAGGCGTTACAACTGCAGATGATTTAATGAAAATTGCTGAAGTTGCGAAAAAGTATGATGTTCCTCTTGTGAAAATTACAGGCGCAAGTCGCATCGGTTTATATGGTGTTAAGAAAGAAGATTTACCTAACGTATGGGCTGACTTACATATGACTTCTGGATATGCGTATTCAAAATCACTTCGTAATGTAAAATCGTGTGTTGGTTCTCGTTTCTGTCGTTTCGGTACGAAAGATTCATTAGGGCTTGGTATGTTACTCGAACAATCATTAGAAATGGTAGATACACCTCATAAAATGAAAATGGGTGTAACGGGCTGCCCACGTAACTGTGCGGAAGTACTTACGAAAGATTTTGGCGTTGTTTGTGTCGAAAATGGATATCAACTATATATCGGCGGAAATGGTGGTACGGAAGTGCGTGAAGCTGATTTTGTAATGATTGTCCCTACTGAAAATGATGTTCTTCGCATCGCTACAGCTTACATGCAATATTATCGTGAAACTGGTATTTACGGAGAACGCACTGCCTACTGGACAGAACGATTAGGCTTCGATCATATAAAAGAAATACTGCAAGATACAAATATGGTCACTAAGTTAAATGAGCGTTTCCAAACAGCTCGTAGCACATATACGGAAGCATGGGGACAAGCACTAGAAACGAATTCATTAAAAGCGATGTATGAAGTAGAAACTGTAAAATAAGGAGCGTGTAGTACATGTTACAAACGAAAGAAAAAATAAAAATTATGCGTGCGGAAGACCTTCCTATTCAAATTGGTAAAGAGGTGCAAATGAAAGGTACGTCTATCGCCCTATTCCGCCTTTCAAATGGCGATATTCGCGCTGTAGAAAATCGTTGTCCTCATAAAAACGGTCCATTAGCTGAAGGAATTGTATCTGGAGAATTCGTCTTTTGTCCACTACATGATTGGAAAATCTCACTAATAACAGGTGAAGTTCAAAAACCTGATGACGGCTGTATTCAAACATACGAAGTAGAAGTTATTGATGGTGACATTTATATAAACATGTAATTTTCGAAAGGAAGCCTCCCCTGGCTTCCTTTTAAATAAAAATAGATGAGGTGCGAATATGAACGGATATGTATATTTAGTTGGTGCAGGACCAGGTGATGAAGGGCTTATTACAAAAAAAGCGATAGACTGCTTAAAGGGTGCAGATATCGTCTTATATGACCGCTTATTAAATCCTAGCTTTCTTCATTATACAAAAGAAACATGCGAACTTATTTATTGCGGAAAAATGCCGAAAAATCATACTATGCGACAAGAAATGATTATCGCCCACCTCCTTCAATTTGCGAAAGAAGGAAAAACCGTTGTACGCTTAAAAGGTGGAGATCCCTCTATTTTTGGTCGTGTTGGTGAAGAAGCAGAAACTTTAGCATCTGCGAACATTCCGTATGAAATTGTACCAGGTATTACATCTAGCATCGCCGCTAGTAGCTATGCAGGTATCCCCCTCACCCACCGTAACTACAGTAATAGCGTCACTTTACTAACTGGACATGCAAAAGGTCCTTTAACCGATTATGGAAAATATAATTCATCCCACAATAGCGACACAATCGCCTACTACATGGGTATAAAAAACTTACCTACCATTTGTGAAAACTTACTACAAGCAGGAAAAAAAGAAGATACACCCGTAGCAGTCATTGAATGGGGTACAACTGGGAAACAGCGCGTTGTCACAGGGACTCTAGCAACCATTGTTCATAACGTCAAAACCGAAAATATTTCTAACCCTTCCATGACGATTGTTGGTGATGTCGTTTCCTTACGTAATCAAATCGCTTGGAAAGAACGTAAACCATTACATGGTAAAAAAGTTTTATTTGCATCTGCAACAAATAAAACAAGTGTAATGAAGCAAAGGTTACAAGAAACCGGTGCAGAAATATATCAAATTCCAACTTTCAAAAAGGAAGAATATACATTAACACTTGAACAAATCAATGAAATTTTCAACGTTGATCGACTTGTTTTTTGTTCAGCTGAAAGTGTAGAAATCTTGATGCAATCATGTAGTAAATACCAGAAAGATATTCGTTCCTTACAGGCAGAGCTGCAGCACATGAACGTTGTCACTCAAGAAAAACTTATGCAATATGGGCTACTAAGTAAACAAACAAAGTTCTCTTCCGATACAACTGTTTATTTAGGAAGAAATATTAACCGAATTGCTTTTATTCAAGAGAAAATTGGTGCTGGTTCCTATATGATGACTCATGAGTATACAATTGATCATCGTTTCGATGAAGTCCATTCTCGTATACTTTCTGAATTCTCATGGGATAGCATTGTGTTTGAAGGGCGTGCCTCAATTGATACATTTATAGCAGAAATAAAACGCCTTGGCTTTATCGATATTGTTACTCTCCCATTCTCGTATACTGATGTTCAAACTTTACACTATGCGAATAAAGTCGGATTCCATAATGTAGATGAGCAATTACAAAACATTATTATGAAGAAAGACATGGTGAGACAATGAAAGGAATTGTATATGTTGGACACGGGAGCCGTCTCCAAGAAGGCAATGAACAATTTATTCACTTTATTCAATCTGTCATGAAAGAACGTAACGAAAGAATTCAAAAAATAGCTTTTCTAGAACTAACAACACCTACCATTTCGGATGCAGTTACAGAAACAATACTAGAGGGAGCAACTGAAATAATGATTGTACCTGTTTTATTATTTGCAGCAGCTCACTATAAACGTGATATTCCTCTTGAAATAGAACAAATACAAAAGAAATACCCACATATAACATTTTCAGTTGTACCACCTTTTAGTACGCATCCACATATGGTTGAACTTGTAGCGAAAAGAATACGTGAAACTATTCCAATGCAAGGTAGTAGTATTTTACTCGTAGGAAGAGGCAGTAGTGACCCCCAGCCGATACATGAGTTACAAAAAATCGGAGCAGCTGTCGAACGAAAACTCAGTATGCCAGTATCGTGCTCCTTTTTAACGAAAGGAACTCCCTCTTTTACTGCTGAGCTCAAGACTATAACATCGGCCGCATCCCATGTATATGTCATGCCGTACCTTCTCTTTACCGGATTATTGCTTCAAAAAATCAAATTGCATACAAAAAAATACGATCACGTTACGACTTGTAACTGCCTGAAGTTTGATACATATATGAAGTTGGCATTATTAGAGCGAATGGAGGAATGTGTGTATGTATAGCATGTGCCCTCTTATGTTTAATCTACATAATAAAGTGGTCGTTATCATTGGTGGAGGTAAAATCGCATATCGAAAAGCGTCTGGATTAAAAGATACAGGCGCTTTCGTCACCGTTATTAGCCCCGAGATTTGCGAGGAAATGAAAGAACTTCCCTATATTACTTGGAAGCAAAAAACTTTTAGTAATGATGACATTAAAGATGCTCATCTTATTTATGCAGCTACAAATCATCATGCTATAAATATGATGGTCAAACAGGTCGCCCATGATTTTCAGTGGGTTAACGTTGTAAGTGATGGTACAGAATCATCGTTTCACACACCTGGTGTCATTCGAAATGATGAATATGTTGTCACTATTTCAACTTCAGGTAAGGACCCATCGTTTACGAAGCGTTTGAAACTAGAGTTAACCTCTGTCCTTCCTAATCTTATAAAAAAACTTTCTCGTACACACAAATTATAATCTATTTCTTAGCTAAAATAGTAATTACCTTTGGACAAACGTTTTTTAGAAGCGTTTGTTCTTTTTGTTTTGGTTTCTTTTTTGAAACTGCACAAGCAATCTGCGAAGAAAATGAATGGTGTCGGCAACTTGTAAACAAGTAAATGTTATGATAACTGCAACATTACGAGCAACTCTTTCAATTTATTTTTTACATTGGATATTCATTCAACCAAATTAGCGCTTGTTCATAATCATCAAAAAATTTCACAGATTCTTTCGTATTGGATTGTTGTAAATAATTCAGTATCTCCCCTTCTTCAAGAAGAAATGCAATTGCCTTACTATGATTCAAAATGGTTTCATTGAAGAACTTATCCTTCCATACTTTTTGAACAGAAAAATGATTTGGCGTGTATCCTTTTCTATCTACCAATAATTTGTATTTCCGCCCCTCAGAAATAAATTGCTGACAAACCTGCTCAAAATCATTAAACCATTCATACACATCCTCTGTTTTAATCTGACCAATTAGATGGGTAACAATCAAATCTCCTGAAACTGTTGTGCTGATATTCTGTTTACTCAACTTGGAATCATCTCCCTTTGTTACAATTATGCGGGAAATTCTTATAAAATCAATAAAGATAAAATTCTTAAGTAATAAAACAACATTATTTACGAAAAGGCCCTTGTTATACATAAGACAATTCATTCTTGTTTGTTTAAGTAGAAAAAAGGATGCCTCTACTAGGCACCCTTTTTCTCTATTAATTATTCTTTAACATCACTAACAGCTTCTCTTGGCTATACATCCACACTGTAATGATTAAACAAGCAAGCGCTACTTCTGATAACGCCATAAATCCGATTGCATAATGACCTGTCAGTTGGAATAGTAATGTTAAAATTAATGGCGGGAAGAACCCTCCTAGTCCGCCTAAAGCTGACACAACACCATTTACAATCCCTGCTTGCTCAGAGAAGTACATTGGCACAAGCTTGAAGATTGTACCATTGCCAATACCTGCACAAAATGCGACTAGTAAGCAACCAAATGTGTATACATTCATGCTTGGCATAAATGATAAAATAATACCTGAAAGTGTTAAACCGATAAATACGAAGATTAATATTTTAAATGGGTTAAACTTATCACCGAGCCAACCACCAATCGGGCGCATAATTGTTGCTAATACGATGAAGCCAGCTGTCCGCATACCTGCATCTACTTTCTCTAATCCGAAGTGAGATACTAAAAAGTTTGGTAAGTATACTGTAAATGCAACAAATGATCCGAATGTTAAAAAGTAAAAGATACATAAAAACCAAAGTTTTTCATTTTTATATACACCTTTTATTTGTTCCATTAATGGTGTATTTACCTTTTTTTCTTTACGATCGCCTAATAAAAAGTTCATAAGTGCAAATGCTGCAAGTAAAACTAAATAACATTGTACTGTCGTTCTCCAGCCAACTGAAGTTGCAATAACAGGTGCTAAAAATGAAGTAATTGCTGTTCCAGCGTTACCCACTCCGTAAATACCATTTACAAAACCGTGGCTTTCTTTTGGAAAGTACTTTGGTAAAGAAGTTACTCCTACAGAGAATACAGCACCACCAATCCCTACAAATAAGCCACCAATAATTAAATCCATCATAGAATTGGCAACACTAATGTAAAAGACAGGGAATAATAAAAGAATAAAACTAATAAAGAATAATTTTCTTGCTCCGTAACGATTCGTCCAATAACCAATTGGAATGCGAAGAATAGAACCTAAAATAACCGGTACTGCTGTTACCATAGAAATTTGTCCCGCAGTTAATGGAATATCTGCTTTAATATAAGGCATTAATGATGATAAAATGACCCATACCATAAAACCGATAACTAGGTTAGAAGTTTGTAAACTTAATTGAAAATTAGGACTTTTCATCCTGTTCCCTCCTATGTATGCATAGTTATATTCATTCTCTCCAGCCTAATCACGTCCTAACATGATTAGGTTGAAAAGAATCAACCACCACTTACTGGCGGAATCATTGCTACGACATCGCCAGTTTGAATGATGTCATCCTCATTTGCGTATTCTTCATTTACGGCGACCATTATCTCGTTTGAAATTGCTACATTGTATTTCTTAATCAGAACTTCCTTTAATTCAGAAACTGAAATATTTTCACAATCTATTTGCAAGACCGACTTACTTGCTTCTTCTTGCAAATGTGCAAATAATAGTACTTCAATCATGTTCTCATCTCCTTTTCAGGCTCGCCATTACCATATGCTATTTTCTCTAACTGATCCCCTATCCATGAATCACCATCTTCCCAAAACTCTTTCTTCCAAATCGGAACAATTTGTTTTATACGCTCCATAATATATTCATTCGCCTCATAGGCCGCTTTCCGATGTGGTGTAGAAACAGCAACAACAACAGCAAGATCAGAAATTTGTAATGTACCAATGCGATGTGTAATTGCCACATATGTCCCAGGCCACTTCGCTTCTACTTCAGCACCAATTTTCTCAAGCTGTTTTTCCGCCATTGTCTTATAAGCTACATACTCTAAATAAAGCGTGCGACGTCCTTTCGTAAATTCTCTGACAGTACCAATAAAAGTAGTAACCGCACCGCACTCACGGCGAATTACTTTACTTGTAACATCTTCAATTGAAATAGGAGTATCAATTACTTCATAATACGTATGTGTCATCTTGCACCTCTTATCTTTGTATAAATTAGCAATCTATTTTTCTGTTACTTGTATGATCGAAGCGGCTCTTCCCACGGCCACTCACTTCCGGCGTTTGATTCTAATAACAGTACCGAAACGGTTATTCCTGCTTCAAATCCTCTCGTTCCTCCCGGCAGAACGATACATGCATTCGCTTCTGCAAGTGAAGAAATTGCGCTAGATTTATCTAAACCGACTGGTGTAACTTGTAATTGGCCATCTACAAGTTCTACATTCCCTCTTACAAAACGAGTAAACGGATTTGCTTTCGGAAAGTCTTTCTGTAAAATTGCTTCTGCTCGATATAAGTGCGAATCTTTCCTGTGCAAGTATGTTCCAATGACTGGTCGAACATATAATTCACATCCGACATAACAAGCAGAAGGATTACCAGATAGACCAAATAATAATTTTCCTTCTAGCTCAGCGACAGTTGTCACACTTCCTGGTCGCATCGCTATTTTATTGAAAAGTACATTTGCTTGTAATCTCTCATAAATAGCAGGTAAATAGTCATAGTCTCCTACTGAAACGCCACCAGTTGTAATGAATATATCAACTTCTTTTATCGCTTTTTTTACAGTGTTATAACACGTCTCAAAATCGTCAGCGAATTGTCCATAATACTGTACAACTCCGCCCGCTCGTTCAATTTGAGCAGAGATCATATAGGAGTTACTATTTCGAATCTTCCCTTCTTTCAGTTGTTCATGTACTTCAAGTAGTTCACTCCCTGTCGTTACAATTCCAATAACCGGTTGTCTTACAACATGCACGGAACTATAACCAAACGTAGCAAGCAATGCCGCTACTCCAGGGTTAATAGAAGTTCCTTTTTTCACAAGTATGGCATTTTGTTTTACATCTTCTCCTTGAAAAGAAATGTTATCACCAGAAGTGAAAGAGCGTTTTAATTTCATATAAGTCTTTTCGTTTTCTTCAAACCCTTCCGTTAGTTCTAACATAACAACAGCATTACATCCCGCTGGAATTGCGGCTCCTGTCATAATACGTACAGCTTGAAATGCTTTTACTTCCTCTTTAAAAACAAAACCTGCTCCAATTTCACCTATCACTTCAAACTGAATTGGGTTACTGCTACTTGCTTCTTTTGTATCTTCTGCTCGAATCGCAAATCCGTCGTACGGAGAGCGATCAAAATGCGGAACATCATGATCTGCAACAACATCTTCTCCGAGGATTCTTCCGTAACTTTCTGCAAGAGAAACCTTTTCCATTTCACCTTGATAGGCATATTCCATTACACGTGCAACTGCTTCTGCCACTGAGATTGGTGTACGTTTTTCTAACATTCTTTTTCACCTCGTTTTGATAAGAAGAAACTCTCTTTCTGTTCATCCTATATATTTTGCGTATAACCGTTTTGCCATTTTCATATCATTAGTCCCATGAATAAACGCTCTGCCGTCTGTAAATAACACAAAACGATATTCATCTACTAGAAAGGATAGTAAATATGGAGTTTTTTTGACATTCACACTTTTTTGTAAGCGCTTTTGAATTTCTTCTAAATTAAGAATAATTTTTTTTCCTGGACGGATTTGAACTGTATTCCGCCCGCATAGCACTTCCGTTTTTATCTGTGCTTCAAATGTTAAACTTGGATACGTGCGTACATTCCCACAAGATGGACATGTACTTTTTTTCTGCCTATTTACTTTTAATGATAGATATTGATTATTCCAAATATCAAATGATAACATTGTTCCTCTTAACACCTCAAAATCATCCACCAATATTTTCATCGCTTCTGTTACTTGGTGAGCAACAACCATTTGTATCGCTGGCTGAATGATTCCGGCTGTATCGCATGTTGCACCGCCCATAGGATGATCCATTAAGCAACGAAAACATGGTGTTTCTCCAGGAAGAATCGTATACGTTACACCGTAACTTCCAATGCATCCACCGTATATCCAAGGTATATTTTCTTTTTGTGAAATATCATTTATAAGTAGGCGCGTATCGAAATTATCAGTCGCATCTACTATGAGATCTGCTTCTTTTGTTAACTCTTCCATTTCTTGCATTGTAACGTCCGTTACAACAGGTACAATTTCTACTTCAGAATTAATTTTTCTTAAATGCTCTGCCGCTGCAATTGCTTTCGGTTTACACTGCTGTACATCTTCTTCTGTATATAACTGTTGTCTTTGTAAATTACTCCATTCAACGTAGTCACGGTCAGCAATTGTCAATTTCCCAATTCCCATCCTAACGAGCGCTTCTGCATTCGCAGCTCCTAGTGCACCTGCACCGATTAGGAGCACATGCTTTTCTTTTATTTTTCTTTGTCCCATTTCACCAATTCCAGAAAACAATACTTGCCTTGAATAACGCTCTTGCATAGGGAACCCTCCTTTCGTTATCCACCAATGTAAGACATTTCTACTTTTGAACGTTTATTTGCACTTTCAGCTGTTCTTTCATCTGAATACCGATCTTTTCTAAACTCCCATGTATGTCGTAGAATTTTTAATAGTGATGCATCAGAAATATTTTCTCGAAGAAGCGTTCGCAAATCCGTTCCTTTCGTTCCAAATAGGCATGTAAAAAACTTTCCGTCTGCCGAAATACGAGCTCTCGTACAAGAAGAACAAAATGACTCAGAAACAGAAGTAATAAATCCAACTTCTGCATTGCTCCCTACATATCGATACACTTTAGCTACTTCTCCAAAGTAACGAGGCTGGGCGGGCTCAATCGGATATACACGATTAATTTTCTCTATTAATTGTTCCTTCGTAATGACTTGTTCAAAGTTCCAGCCGTTCGTACTGCCCACATCCATAAACTCGATAAAACGTAGCTGAATTTCTTGTTCTTTAAAATAACGGGCCATACGTAGAATTTGACTATCATTCATCCCTTTTTTTACGACCATATTTACTTTTACTTCTAATCCAGCTGCCTTTGCTGCTTCAATTCCTTTCAATACAGGTTTTGTACTTACATTTCGTCCATTAATTTTTTTGAAGACGTGATCCTCTATCGCATCTAAACTAATATTTACACGTTTTAATCCCGCTTCTTTTAACGCCTTAGCTTGTTTTGCTAAATGAATACCGTTTGTTGTGAGTCCAATATCCGTTAAGCCTTCTAGCTTTGCAAGCCTTGCAATTAACTTTGGTAAATCTTTACGCAATAAAGGTTCACCGCCAGTAAGTCTAATTTTATTGACTCCCATACTTATAAATAATCTAGCTAATCTTTCTATTTCATCGAATGTTAATAAAAACTCTTCCTGTAAAAAAGCATAATCAGATCCGAACACTTCGGCTGGCATACAGTATGTACACCTAAAATTACAACGATCAATAACTGAAATACGTAAATCTTGAAGTGGCCGCTCTAACGAATCCCTCATCTTCTCGTGCATCTATATCCCTTCTTTTCTACTGCAATCCTTAGTAGGTTTCATATTTTTTATTTGCCTTTATTATAAAAAAGAAGCTACATATTCAATGTGACTTTTCTCACATTACTTTCCCCATTCAAAAATTCTTCACAAATCCGTTCGAATTTTGTTCACATCTTCAGTTCCTACTCCTTACGGTCAGTGAAATTTTACATCAATTTTGAAATAGCTCTTGCATTTTCAGCATACTTACACTCAAAATAGGAATTGTATTGCTTATATGAAGAAAGGTGATTGCTGTGGCAAACAGTATGAAATTATCTCAAGATTTAAAGGAATTACTTGCATCTGTTGAATATAAAATGCAAATAAAAAAAGGAAGTTTTATTTTTCAAGAAGGTATGGAAGCAACAGAACTCTATATCATCCACTCTGGAAAAGTACAAATTAGTAAACTTAGTGCTGACGGACAAGAATTAACACTTCGGATTTGTTCGCAATATGACATTATTGGAGAATTAACATTATTCACGGACAATGCGAAGTATTTATTAAATTCAAAATGCCTTGAAGATGTTGAAGTAGGCGTTATAAAGCGTGAAGCGTTAGAAAAAGCATTACTCCAAAAACCAGCTCTTGTATTTGAATTTATGAAATGGATTAGTGAACATTTAAGAAGAATGCAAACGAAGTTCCGAGATTTAGTATTACACGGCAAAAAAGGTGCCCTATATTCTACTCTTATACGAATGACAAATAGTTACGGTGTATTAAAAGAAAATGGTATTCTCATCGATTTACCATTAACGAATCAAGAACTTGCTAATTTCTGTGCAACTTCACGGGAAAGTGTAAATCGCATGTTAAATGAACTAAAAAAGCAAGGTACAATTTCTATTCATAAAGGAAAGATTACAATCCATGATTTACAATTTTTAAAACGTGAAATTGCTTGTGAAGATTGCTCTGCTTCTGTTTGTAGCATTGATTAGCATCTTATTTAGATACTTATACCTACAAAGAAAGCCGAGGTCTCCAATTAGATCTCGGCTTTCTTTATAAATTACTAAACATGTATACCAAAACTATTTTTTCAATCCATTAGGAATACGTCTTCTGTAAATTACATAACTACGGCTTACATATTTAATTGGAGCACTAAATACATGTACCAGTCTAGTGAATGGCCATACTGCGAAAAGCCCCATTCCTGCAAGAATATGAATTTTAAACCATACAGGCACTTCCATCATATATTCAACTTTCGGTTGGAAAATAAAGAGACTTCGGAACCAAGGACCGATCGTTGTACGATAATCAAACCCTTTTGAGTCGATATTTAAAAATGTTGAGGAAAGTCCTGCCAGCATAACGATAAGTAATAAAATAAGCGCAATATAATCTCCCGTTGTACTCGTTGCAATGATACGTTTTACGGTTACACGGCGATACGTTAATATAATTAAGCCGATGATAGAAGCAACACCTGCCGGAAGCCCGAAACTAATTGCTACTACATGATACATATGTTCAGAAATACCTATTGAACGGTATACGGACTCTGGAATTAAAATCCCCATAACATGACCGCCAATTACGAACATGATCCCAAAGTGGAATAATAGACTTCCGACCCGGAGCATTTTCTTCTCTAATAGTTCACTAGATTTTGATGTCCATCCAAATTGATCATAGTTGTATCTGAAAATATGTCCACCGATAAAGATTGCAAAAATGATATAGGGAAACAACACCCATAGAAATTGATCCATCATTTTGACAACTCTCCTTTCTAATTTGTCTGTACACCCCATGTATCGATAGCGAGGAGAATAGCTGCAAGAATTGGTTCATACATACTATCAGCTTCTTTTAATTGAACGTGCAATGCTTGTATATTTTCCTTGTATTTACTCATAATTGGCTCACTATCTTGCTCATTGGCATTTGCAAAAAACTCAAGCAAAAGCGGTATATAATCCGGTAGTTCTTTATCTGTTACTTCAAAACCAGATTTTTTATAATGCTGTTTTAACTCTAATAATTCAATACCTCTTTCTCTTTGTTCACCTGTGTTCATATAAGTTAAATACATATTTGTCTTTTTACCAAAATCAAATGTATATACGTAACGATCAATTAATTGATCGTTCGTTTTATCTAGTGCTTGTTTTATAAACGCTGTAAGTGCTGCTTTAACGTCTTCTTGTTCAATTGCTTCAATCTCTTCTTGTACTTCAGTTAAAGCTTCTCCCCACCCAAGTTCCGGATAGGAGAGAAGAAAAGAAGAACAAGAAAAAGCAGTTTGTAAACTTTGTTTCATCATTTTCCGCCCCCTTTATTTAAGAAATTGTCATGCAAGACCCTGGCCCACCTGCGAAGGATAAACCACAGCTTCCTTGTTCACTATATAAATCAGCAACTTGTTCACGGTGAGTGCCCGGAATGACGAAACGATCTTTATATTTCGCGATAGCAAGAAGACGATACATATCTTCTACATCCTGTTTCGTTAAACCAATTTCTTTTAATACTGCTTCATTTGGTTCTTTATTAATTTGCAATGCTCTCATATGCGTCCGCATGACAGCCATTTTTTTCAACGTAAGTCGAATGTGGGATTCATCTCCTGCAGTGAGTAGATTCGCTAAATATTGAATTGGGATACGCATATTATCGATAGCAGGGAAAATCTCTTCTGCTTGCCAGTTACTACCTTTTCCCTCCACCATATTCATAATTGGGCTAAGCGGCGGGATATACCAAACCATTGGCATTGTACGATACTCTGGATGAAGAGGTAGAGCAATTTTCCAATCAATAATCATTTTATAAATTGGCGACTGTTGTGCCGCTTTAATCCACTCTTCAGGAATGCCTTGTTTTTTCGCTTCAGCTGCTACTTCAGGATCATTTGGATCTAGGAAAACAGTAAGCTGAGATTCATATAAATCTTTTTCGTCTTCAACAGAAGCCGCTTCTTTTACTTTGTCAGCGTTATATAGCATTACCCCAATATACCTGATACGTCCTACACATGTTTCCGAACAAATTGTTGGCATACCAGCTTCAATACGCGGGAAACACATTGTACATTTTTCCGCTTTATTCGTTTGCCAGTTAAAATACACTTTTTTATATGGACAAGACGATACGCAAAATCTCCATGCACGACATGCATTTTGATCGACAAGAACAATCCCATCTTCTTCACGTTTATACATCGCACCCGATGGACAAGACGATACGCAAGATGGATTCATACAATGTTCGCATATGCGTGGTAAATACATCATAAAGACATTTTCAAAATCTGTTTTAATTTCTTCTTCCATTTTCTTTACGTTCGGATCTTGCAATCCTGTTATATGTCCACCAGCTAAATCATCTTCCCAGTTTGGACCCCATTCAATTTTGTCGATAAATTCGCCTGTAATTGCTGATTTCGGACGAGCAACTGGTTGATGCTTACGCTGCGGGCTATTTGTTAATGTTTCATAATCATAGTTCCAAGGTTCAAAGTAATCGTCGATGGTTGGTTGATCTGGATTGTGGAAAATATTCATAAGGCGTTTCATTTTCGAACCTGATTTCAGCTGAATTTCACCATTTCTCAATTCCCAGCCGCCTTTATATTTCTCTTGATCTTCCCATTGTTTCGGATAACCAATTCCAGGTTTCGTTTCTACGTTATTGAAGTACATATATTCAGCACCCGGACGATTTGTCCAGGTGTTTTTGCATGTTACGCTACAAGTATGGCAGCCGATGCATTTATCCAGGTTCATTACCATTCCGACTTGTGCTTTAATCTTCAAG
This sequence comes from Bacillus cereus group sp. N12, assembly GCF_016483575.1. Classification (NCBI taxonomy): domain Bacteria; kingdom Bacillati; phylum Bacillota; class Bacilli; order Caryophanales; family Bacillaceae; genus Bacillus; species Bacillus cereus group sp. N12. Next base: position 122,388 of record NZ_JAEHBO010000002.1, on the reverse strand, counting down.
CCAATCTACCTCCTTCAGTTTACGGATTACAACATTTAAGTCACGCTGATTCCCAGTCGGACCATAGTAGTTAAATCCATAGCTTAATTGGCCATATCCACCAATCATATGTGTTGGTTTAACATGAATACGGGTTGGACTATTATGTGTTCCCCCGCGGGTGCTTGTTAATTTCGTACCAGGCACGTTAATGTGGCGATCTTGTGCATGGTGCATAAATGCCATCCCTCTCGGTATACGGTGCGTTACGACAGCACGTGCTACAACAACACCGTTACGGTTAAAGCACTCGATCCAATCATTATCTGCAACGCCAGCTTCATTCGCATCATCTTTATTCATCCAAACAGTTGGACCACCTCTAAATAGCGTCAACATCGGTAATGAATCGAAGTACATACTATGAATCGACCACTTATTATGCGGTGTTAAATAGTTTAGTGTTATTTCTTTTCCTTCTACTTCGGGACGTGATTTTCGGAACGGTTTATGTTGCAGAATTGGTTTAAATGTTGCCATCGTTTCACCGAATTCTTTCATCATGTCATGATCTAAGTAGAAAGATTGTCGACCCGTTATCGTTCTCCAAGGAATAAGACGTTCCACATTTGTTGTAAATGGTGAATAACGGCGTCCACCTTTTTCAGAACCTGTAAAGGCTGGAGAAGTAATTACTGTTTTCGGCTGTGCTGTAATTTGTTCGAATGTGAAGCATTCTTCTTCACGTTCTTCTGCTAAATCACGCAGTTTTAAATCCGTTTGTTTTTCAAGTGCTTCCCATGCTTTTACAGCCATATGACCGTTTGTTGTCGAAGAAAGCGTTAATACCGCCTCAGCAGCATTGATTGCTTCTTTTATGTCTGGGCAACCTTTCGCAATAGAATCCGTTCGAACAACTCCTAATTTGCTCTTTAATTGCTCATACTCTTTTTCTGCTGACCAAGAAATACCTTTCGTACCAATTGGTTGTTTTCCAGCATTTGGTCCTAGTGCAGTCATCTTGTCATAAATCGTTTTATAATCCCTTTCGACAACATGAATTTGTGGCATCGTTTTACCCGGTATTGGTTCACACTCACCTTTACTCCAGTCATTAATCTTGCCAAGTGGTTGCGCTAATTCTTGCGGTGTATCGTGAAGAAGTGGTGTTGCAACGACTTCTTTCATTGGTTCAAGATCGATTTTCTTCGCTAAATTTGACACAGCTTTAGAAAGAGCGGTGAAAATATCCCAATCAGAGCGTGCTTCCCACGGTGAACCGATTGCTGGATTAAATGGATGTACAAATGGATGCATATCCGTACTGCTTAAATCATGCTTTTCATACCAAGTTGAAGCAGGTAAGACGATGTCAGAATAGAGCGCTGTTCCAGCCATACGGAAATCTAAATTAATGAGTAGATCAAGCTTCCCTTCTGGCGCTTCTTCATGCCACTTAATTTCTTCTGGTCGCAACGAATCACTATCATCATTCATTAATCCATTTTTTGTGCCTAATAAATGTTTTAAGAAATATTCGTGGCCTTTACCAGAACTTGAAATTAAGTTGGCACGCCATACGAATAAGTTGCGCGGGAAGTTGTTTTTATTATCTGGATCTTCAATCGCAAATTTTAGTTCTTTTTCTTTTAGTTTTTGTGCAACGTATTTTCCGAGTTCTTCTTGCGTTGTTGCACCAGCAGCAACAGCTTCTTTATATAATTCAATTCCATTTTCCTCGAATGTTGGATAAGAAGGTAACCAGCCAAGTCGTGCCGCTAATACGTTGTAATCACCGTGATGTTGATAACGAGAGTTGCCCTCAATTGGTGATGCTAAATGTCCAACCGGTGTATCTTCATAACGCCATTGATCTGTTACGAAATAGAAGAAAGATGTACCATTTTGTAATTTCGGTGGCCCTTGCCAATCTTTTGCCATCGCGATTGTTTGCCATCCTTCTGCTGGTCGTAATTTTTCTTGACCGACATAATGCGCCCAACCGCCACCGTTTACCCCTTGTGCTCCAACGAGAAGAACAAGGTTTAAAACTGCGCGATAAATCGTATCAGAATTAAACCAATGGTTAATACCGGCCCCTACAATAATCATCGAGCGCCCATCCGTATCAACTGCGTTTTGTGCAAACTCACGAGCAATTTGAATAATAAGCTCTCGTTTCACTCCTGTCATTTTCTCTTGCCATGCAGGCGTAAATGGTACATCATCATTGAAGTCTTTCGGCTCTTGTCCGCCGAGCCCTCGGTTCACACCGTAATTTGCCAACGTTAAGTCGTATACAGTTGTAACGAACACTTCGCCTTCTTCTGTCATAATTTTTTTCACTGGAATTGTACGTTCCAATACTTTATTTCCCTCATCTGAGAAGTACGGAATTTGTACCGTTCCCACAGCATCTTCCATTCCAAGTAAAGAAAGACGTGGATCAATCTTTTCACCTGTTTGTTCATCTTCTAAACGCAAGTTCCATTTCTTTTCATTATCCCAACGTGACCCCATTGTGCCGTGAGGTGTTGCAAAATCTTTCGTGTTCTCGTTCCAAAGAACAGGCTTCCATTCTCCTAACTTTGTTTCTCGTCCAATATCAGTAGCATTTAAGAAACGATCAGCGACGAATTGATCTCCTTTTTGTTTCAATGTGACAAAGAAAGGAAAATCAGTATATTGCTTCGCATACTTTGTGAAGTATTCCACTTGATTATCTACGTAAAATTCTTGTAAAATCACATGCCCCATTGCCATCGCAAGTGCACCGTCTGTACCTTGTTTCACACTAATCCAATCATCCGCAAATTTTGTAGACTCAGCGAAGTCAGGACTGACAGAAACAACTTTCGTTCCTTTATATCGAACTTCGGCTAAAAAGTGTGCATCTGGCGTTCTCGTCATCGGTACATTTGAACCCCATGTCATAATGTAACCAGCGTTATACCAGTCACTACTTTCTGGTACATCTGTTTGATCACCCCAAATTTGCGGAGAAGCTGGTGGTAAATCCGCGTACCAATCATAGAAGCTAAGCATCGGCCCGCCCATAAGTTGCATAAAGCGGCTACCCGCTGCATGACTTAACATCGACATAGCTGGAATTGGTGAAAAACCAACATTTCGGTCTGGGCCGTATTTAATGATTGTGTAAAGTAACGAAGCAGAAACGAGTTGTAATACTTCATCCCAATTCGCACGAATAAATCCACCTTTACCACGCGCCTGCTTATACTTACGTGCTTTTTCAGGGTTTTCCACAATACTTTTCCAAGCATCTAGTGGTGAATCATTATTTTGTAATTCTTCTTGCCACATACTCCAAAGAACACCACGTACATACGGATATTTCACACGAAGTGGACTATAAATGTACCAAGAAAAACTCGCTCCACGCGGACATCCTCGTGGTTCAAAATCCGGCATATCAGGTCCTGTCGTTGGATAGTTAAGCTCTTGCCCTTCCCAAGTTACAATTCCATCTTTCACATAAATGTTCCAACTACATGAACCAGTGCAGTTCACGCCGTGTGTAGAACGAATTACTTTATCATGCTGCCAGCGTTTTCTGTACACATTTTCCCATTCACGATCTTCATATGTTTCTTGTGTATGATTATCGTTATAACGATCTATTGGTGAAAAATATTTTAAACGTCTCATTAGTGCTGAAGGTTTCTTCTTCATCATGTTCACTCCTTTAATACGTCTCTCTTACATACCCTTACTATAAAAGAGGTTGTAAAATACAGATGTGACATTTCGCACAGTTCAAGAGATTGTCATAAATTCATTTGGAAACCGGTTTACGGGGAAACATTTATAAATAAAGATTATTTTGTTTTGTTGTGAAGATTTCGGTCAGCCGTGAGCTTATTAGGAAAATAGCATTTTGAGGATTCACCTTTTTTTGCATAAGAAAAAACGCAGGAGAGATTCCTACGTTTTTATATAAAGTGAAACTTTAATCAGTGGAGGTTTTGTTCGTCCCCCACTGATTATCAGCCCACAAATAGCGAGATATAACTATAAATCATTATTTACGGTATTGCTCTTAGTTACGGAAACAATTATACTAAATGTTATCCGCGCATATAATCTGAATATTCATAAAATTATGAGTGGGATTTCCTTTTTGGACATAGAAATTATAAAGTATATCACCATGATTTTTTAACATTTACGTTTTTTCCTATGTATATAAGTTCTCAATATGAACTTATATACACCATTCCTACTTACCTCTTAGATTACTAATATACTGCACTAAAATGAAGGAACTCCTTTTCTTTTACATAAAAATGAATTAGAAAAGATAATGAAATTAGGAGGATTACGATGCCCCATCTTGATTCATTACATCCCATTGTAGAAAAAATAATCAACAATATTGAAAAATTAATGGTCGGAAAACGAAAAGAAACGATTTTAACCATGACAGCTCTTTTAGCTGAAGGTCATGTACTATTAGAAGATGTTCCTGGCGTTGGGAAAACAATGCTAGTACGCACTCTTTCTAAATCAATTGACGCCGATTACAAGCGCATTCAATTCACACCTGATTTACTGCCGTCAGATGTTACAGGTGTTTCTATTTACAATCCAAAAGAGCTCCAATTTGAGTTCAAGCCTGGACCAATCATGGGGAATTTTATACTTGCTGATGAAATTAATCGTACATCTCCAAAGACACAATCTGCCTTACTTGAAAGTATGGAAGAAGGCACTATCACAATAGATGGCATTACAAGATCGTTACCAAAACCTTTCTTTGTCATGGCTACACAAAACCCGGTCGAATATGAAGGAACATATCCTTTACCAGAAGCTCAACTCGATCGTTTCTTGTTGAAGCTAACAATGGGATATCCTACACCAGAAGAAGAATTTGAAATTTTAAACCGGATGGAAAAAACAAACCCACTCTCCCATTTACAAGCTATTACAACAATAAAAGAATTACTTTATTTACAACAAAGCGTAAGGGAAGTAAGTATGGACAAAGCAATCAAGCATTACATTGTAAAGCTTGTTAATCAGACTCGTTCTTATAGTTCTATACAGCTAGGCGCAAGTCCACGTGGCTCAATTGCTTTAATGAAAGCTTCACAAGCTTATGCATTCATCCATGGCAGAAATTATGTTATTCCAGACGATGTTAAATTTTTAGCTCCTTACGTTTTAGCTCACAGACTCATTCTAAAAATGGAAGCAAGATTTGAAGGAATAACAGGAGAACAAGTTATCTCCAAAATCGTTGCACGAACTACCGTGCCGACTCAAAGGACGAAGAACCTTTGATGAAGCGACTACTACGAGCACTATATCACGTTACAAAGTTATCACTAATCCCTTTATGCGTAGTCTTAACATTTGTGTATGCTATGCTTCAAGGAGGATTTGTAAGTTGGTTTTTGTTTTACAGTACGATTCCTATTGGCCTTTATTCACTACTACTCCCCTTCTACGCTTTACGGGACGCTGAAGTAAAACGAATAACAAACCAAAACAAATATGCAGCAGGAGAACAGTTTGTAAGCACGATTACAATAAAAAGAAAACTTCCTTTTCCCTTACTTTATTTAGTTATAGAAGATGAACTGCCACCACCATTTACAAGTTGTAAACAAGAAAAGATGAATAAGGTCATACTCTTTCCAGGATTGAAACGAAATATTTCGTTTCAATATGTTATTGATACAATCCCTAGAGGAGAGCACACTTTTTCAAGCGTACGTGTCAAAACTGGCGATCTATTCGGTATGATAGAGAAAAAAGTAACTTTTTCAGTTCCAGATACATTTTTAGTCTATCCCCAGTATGTAGATATAGCGTATCGACAATTGGAAAATCATTTCGAACAAGGGGCGCTTTCAGCAAATATAAATTCAGCAAAAGACTCTACAGTATCTGTCGGCGTCAGAGACTATAAACCTGGTGACCGCTTTTCATGGATTGATTGGAAAGCAACTGCACGAACAAACAATATTATGACGAAAGAGTTTGAACAACAGCGTAGCCATAATATCATGATATTCATGGACAGAACTGATTCCCCTCTATTCGAATCAGTCGTAACGTTTACTGCCTCTATTGTAAGGACTGTCTTGAAGCAAAATTCACCAGCGTCATTCGTGTCTGTCGGAAAAGAACGAACTATTTTCCCTTTAGACAATGGAGATACTCAGTTGCAACAAATTTTTTGTCATTTAGCGAAAGTACATGCAGACAGTGTATCCCCCCTCTCTCAGAGTGTAGAAATGGAATTAAGAAAAATGTATCAGCCCGTAACGATTATACTCGTGACAAGCGATCTTTCTCCCGATATTCAAAAGGCGGCTGACTGTGCTGCTATAAAAAATAGAAAATTAATGGTGTTTGTCGTGAAAGAAAAAGCAAATCAACTCTCACATCGAGAACTCAGTATTCTAGAAACTCTACAAAAACGAAAAATATTTGTAAATGTGGTTTATGGAAACCAGTATACAAACGTGTTTTTTGAGGTGAGCAAATGATAACATTACAGGCAAAAAAACAATTGGATATGACTAAATTTTTCATGCATGCATGCGCATTTCTACTTTTATTAGAATGGCTAAGACCCCTTATAGGTATTACAAACGTAGGTAGATTAGATATTTTTGTAATATTTATAGGGATTTGCTTCACTCTCTCTTTTTTTCAAACAAGGTGGCAAATTCCTATAAAGACCATCACGATTTTATTCATCATTCATTTCCTATATTATAAAAATGCTTTTATAAATCCATCTTGGCTAACGAAATTTTTTACTGATATTTCTCAAAATTCCTCCCTGTTGTTCCAGGGGAATTTGCTAGATATTTCTCCAGTTTTTCCAACAGTTTTATTTTTTCTATCCTTTTGGTTTTTGAGTTCTTTCATCTCTTTTTGGATGATTCATAAAAAACGTGGATTGTTATTTCTTGTATTGACTATTATTTATATCACAACTTTTCATAACTTACATTTATACAATGCAAACTTCGCTATTATTCGTACTGTTGTCATCGGCTTTTTTATGCTTAGTCTTCTTCGCATAGAACGAATAAAAGAGATGGAATACTTACAAAATTATGCTAGAGAAATCTCAAAATTACTTAGACCTCTTACAATATTTATTGTATTGTCAGCAACCATCGCATACTTTGCTCCAAAATTCGGCCCTCAATGGCCAAACCCAATGAATTTTTTAAAATTCAACACATCCGAAGCGAGTAAAAAACAAGAAGTTTCTACAATTGGGTATGGTTTAGATGACTCGAGATTAGGTGGTCCTTTTCAGGCTGATCCTACAATTGTTTTCACAGCACAAACGCAAAACAAACAATATTGGAGAGTAGAAACGAAAGATTTTTATACAGGAAAAGGCTGGGAAGTTTCTGAAAATCAAAAAAAGATTTCTTTTAAAAGTAAAAACGACGTCGTGAGCTGGTACGAACAAAATACAAAAACGGAGACAACAAAGGCAACAATAAACATGCAAAAAAGTTATCCGCATCTTACCTATCCAGCAGGGTTAATATCAGTTGAGGCTTCCTCAGATGTATCATACAGCGTTGACCCATTTTCCGAAAAAATCTATACAATGCACGGAGACTCCTCTACTACTTTACATTCATATAAAGTAACGTATGAGATCCCGGAATTTCCCATAGAAAACTTGAAAGCTGTAAACACGAATGAAGGTCAAGAAACAAATCCTTATTTCATGACAAAGTACACACAACTTCCCGAATCATTACCACAGCGAGTAAAAGACTTGGCTGTCAATCTTACAAATGATAAAGACAACCGGTATGATAAAGTATTAGCTATTGAAAATTACTTCGCAGACAACTCTTTTACATACGAATCAACGAATGTCTTGTACCCTGCCAAAAGTCAAGATTATGTAGATCAATTCCTTTTCGATACAAAAAGCGGCTACTGTAATAATTTTTCGACGTCTATGATCGTGTTACTTCGTTCTGCTGGGATTCCTGCTCGCTGGGTAAAAGGTTATACAGAAGGAACTCTTGACAATACACTTGCCTCTGCAGAAGGTCAGGATATTTATAAAATCACGAACGATAACGCACACTCTTGGGTCGAAGTATATTTCCCAGGATACGGATGGATTCCATTCGAACCAACAAAAGGATTTACCTATCCCTATAATTTTATAAATAATACGCCTGCTCCTATTTCACAAAATAGCGAAGCAAATAATTCTAATAACCAGCAAATACATCAACGAAATAATGAAGCAAAACTTAAAAGTTTAATAGAAAATATAGAAGAAGCCTCTACTAAAAAGGTCACAAATTCTAAAACTAGTTTTTCTTGGTGGTACGTATTCCTCTCTACGATACCAATTAGTATCATCGGATACATTCTCTTCACTACTAGAATGAAATGGATTACATTTTTTATTATTCTTTTCTATAAATACCGAAAAGATGATGTTGTTTATCAAAAAGCTTACGGCGCACTTTTAAAACAATTTGCGAGAATCGGCATACCACGGAGGGAAAGTCAAACATTCCGAGAATACGCTCTTCACATCGATACACTTTACAACTCGGCTCATATGCAACAACTTACTTTCAGTTATGAAAACGCTATGTATCAAAAAGGACAATCCGCAGCCGAATGGAAAAAATCTGTACACTTATGGGAAGTGCTTATGAAAAAAGCAACTTCTCTTCCTAAATCAAATGAATTCGATACAATGATTTAATCTTAATCATGTGAGTTTAAAGAAAATACCTCAAAGAGCAACTTTGTTCTTTGAGGTATTTTTTAATAACTATAATAAAAGATAACAAACTCCTAATTATTCCCCAAGTACCTTCTCAATCTCAACCTCTAAATCAACTGGCTTCGTTTGCGGCGCAAAACGCCCTACTACTTTCCCATCTTTTCCAATTAAAAACTTCGTAAAATTCCATTTCACTGCTTTCATACCGAGTAAACCTGGCGCTTGTTCTGTCATGTATGTATACAGAGGATGAGCCTTATCACCTTTCACATCAACCTTTGCAAACATCGGGAAGTTTACACCGTAGTTTAATTCACAAAAACTAGTAATGTCCGCTTCTGTACCTGGTTCTTGTCCTCCAAATTGATTACAAGGGAAACCGAGTATTTCTAGTCCTTGGTCTTTATATTTATCATATACTTCTTGTAATCCTTTATACTGTGGTGTAAATCCACATTTACTAGCTACATTTACAATAAGAAGTGCTTTTCCTTTGTAATCTTTTAAAGATTTATCTTCACCTGTTATTGTTTTAGCTGAAAAATCATAAACTGTCATTGTTCCTACCCCTCTCTATACTATTATTCTATGTTTATACTATACTACATTCGTGAATATACAGCTTCTATTACATACTTACACACCGAAATGATAGCGCTTTATTTATGTTCGAAAATTCGACACAAACTACTAGACTTTTAGAATGGAAAGTTTTACAATTGAATTGTGAACAAAATGTGACAGTTTATATTCTATTATAATAGAAAAGGATGGTGTTCATTATGAAAACTGCACAACCTGAAACGATTTCAAATCGCGAGTTTTATTTCGTACTATATATGATGTTATTGTATGTTACTGGTTGGGTAATCGATGTAAATGGTTTATTTTTAAGCTCCTACTTTAATTTAGCAGGAGAGATTACGCTTCCGATCGTTGGTGGCATTGTTGGACTGTTCGTTATGTCTATCAATAAAGAACAAACGAAATAAAAACACTTTAAAAAGGCAGAAGACGAGCTTTCGTTTTCTGTCTTTTTTCTTTTTAGCGTATAATAGATACATACCGTATATAAGGAGTGATAAGTATGAAAAAAGTAGAACAATTATCTTCTCACCTATATCTTATTGATGATTACGACTTACAACATAATGAACGAACAGGTACGTACGTTTTATTAGGTGACGATATTACTTTAATTGAAACTTGTGCAGCCCCTTCTCTTCCGTATATTTTAGAAGGCTTACAACAATTACATATTGATTTAAACGATGTAAAAAACATTATCGTAACACACGTTCATTTAGATCACGCCGGGGCTGCTGGTTTAATGATGGAAAAGTGCCCAAATGCTACCTTATATGTGCATTCTCGCGGCGCTCGTCATATGATTGATCCAACAAAACTCATTTTAGGCGCAAAAGCTGTATACAAAGAAGATTTCAATAAACTGTTTGATCCAATTCTTCCTATAGAAGAAGAACGTGTTCGTATTGTACAAAATGGTGATACGTTAAAAATTGCTGAAGACCGTACACTTACATTTTACGATACACCGGGGCATGCTAAGCACCATATTAGCATTCACGATTCATTAACAAACGGCATTTTTACTGGCGATACAATTGGCATTTATTATAGAGAACTCGCAGACGTTGGTATAGAACTATATCTCCCATCAACGTCTCCTTCACAATTCCAACCAGATGCGATGATTGCTTCAAAAAATCACATTCAAAGTATGAATGTAGATACTATTTATTTCGGTCATTACGGTGCATCATCCAATGTTACAGAAGTATATAACCAGCTTGAACATTGGCTACCTATTTTCGTTCATACTGGTAAAAAGGTCTTTGAACAGTATAATGATTTCGATGAAGCAACTAAAGCTTTACAAACTGCATTAATGGATAAGATTTCTTCTCACCTTACAAAATTAAACGTTCCATCCGATCATTCCGTTTATAACATTTTACATCTAGATATAGAAATTAGTGCGATGGGTATTATTGATTATTTCACGAAGCAAGAAAAAACAAATTCCACTATTTAATAACAGTAAAAGAAGAGATATACAATAGTAGTTATTGTATATCTCTTCTTTGAATATATTTTTAGTAAAGGATGGTGGAATGGAATGCAAAAAGTAATGCTATACCTCTGCTTTACATTATTTATCGTCTTATTATTATTTGTTGGAGTAAAAATTCAATTTTATTTAGATACAGACGCGCAGGTGAACTTTAACGTTTATCCAAGATTATTCTACTTTACACTCTTCCCTCTTATAGTTGGTATTTTATTACGGTTCCTTCAATCTATTAATTACGCAACGAGTAAACAAAACTGGAGCTTTCAGCCGGATAAATTTATTGCTATTACAGTGCCTACACTATTCATTTCCTTTTCCCCTGCATTACTCTTTTCACCACTTGGCGAATACTTACCTTATTTAGCTAATATCATTCTTATAAATACAACTTTTGTTACGATTATTAGTTTAATAGCTGGTTATTCACTATTAGATTGTTTTATACAAAAAGATACTGCAAATATGAAAAAATATAATTGATAACCAATTTTTAAGTGTTGCTGATTAGGACATTTTGTTTATAAGTGCGCTATTATTTGTAAAAATCTCCATAAATGAAAAGGGGAATTCTGTTAAAATAAAGTTGGTCGTATATTATGTCAAAATGCATTTTAACCGAGGAGATTTATTATGTATAAATTAGGGGCTTTCTCTTTTCTAACGGTTATCGCAAGTATATTTTCTTTCTTTATCCTTAGAGGACCTAATGCGAATTTAACGTTAATTATTGTGATTCTAAGTATACTTTCATTACTCGGTATTATTTTTGCAATCGCATCAAAAAATTGGTTATTCGGAATAGTTGGTACTGCATTAAATGGCGTAATATTATTAGTTGTATACTTCCTATTGCTAGCAAAAGGCATAGGTGGTTAATATATTTACGTTTCAATAAGAAAAGCTCAGAGCTTAGACTCTGAGCTTTTTTACTTATCTCACCTTTTCGTCTACATACTCCATAAACTGCTCCGCTTTCATAAATCTTTCTTTATATGCCTCAGGTACTTCTTCTAGTTTTATTGCACCGGTTGATTTTGTCTTCACTCGTACTATTTCATGTGTCATTAAAGCTTCCATATAGCGATCAAACTCTTCTTGCGTTAATACTTCTCTACTTGATTTATGACCATTTAATTTATCAAAGTATGGTTGAAGGCCCATACTTACCTTTTTCATTTCTTCTCTTTTTGCTGGTGATAATGCATCATAATCAATATTACCGTTCGAATCCCCGTACGCAAGCTTTGCATTTGTTAATTTCTTTAGTTCTTTTGTAAACTCTTCATATTCTTTCGCATCCATTTCATCTTTCGCTTCTGATAATTTTGCATTAAAACGCATATACGCTTCTAACGTCATCGCTCCGGCGTGTTTTTTTAAATTCTCAAAAGATCCGTATATACCATCCGCCATAATAGATTGATACGCAAAACCAGTCGTCGGGATTAAAAGAGCTGCTGCAAGTACTCCTGCGATAAGGCGTTTTTTTCTCTTACTTCCACCACGCTTCATTTTTATTTGAACGATTACTTTTTCTTTCAACTCCGGCGGGGCAACAATCCTCTTGGCTTCTTCTTGTGAATAACCGTGTAAATATCTTAAGATAATAACTTGTTTCAATTTATACGGTAATTTATGAATGAGTTCGATTAGTTTTTGGTTTGATATTTTACTTACCAGATCGTTAGAAAAATCAATTTGTACTGGTTTTCTTTACTCTTCTGCTTTTTTTATAATTCGTAGTCGCATCCACCTCTTTCTTCTATAAGAGTGAATTTGTTTAATCGCAAGTCCAATTAACCAAGGACGAAATGGCTTCTCACTATCATACTTACGAAGCGATTCATATAGTTGTATGTATACTTCTTGAACGACATCATCTACATCTGTTTTATCTTCTATTAAAAAATGTGCTGTTTTATATACTTCTTGAATCGTTACATCATACAATTCGCTATACGCTTCTTTATTGCCTGATAAAGTTAATCGAATTAAATGCAAGTAATCTATTTCACCCTTCATATCCCAGCCCTCCTTTGTCTTACACTTTATATTGGCAAGTAATTCATATTTCGTTCGATTTTTTTAAAGTTTTTTATATAAATTAATATAATGATTCACTGAGTTCATAAGCTTCACTTATAACCTTGCATAACTATTATATAATTTTCCAATTTCTAATGACGCTTTAAAATGATTTATATAGTCAAATTTAGGAGGATATATGATGAAAGTTATCGTTGTAACGTCGTTCGGTGGTCCGGAAGTGATGAAATATACTGATGTGGATATGCCGACTATTTCAGACAATCAGGTGTTAATTCGTGTTGTTGCTACTAGTGTTAATTTTGCCGATATTAAATCACGTTATGGCAAAAAAGGAAATAAAACATTTCCTTTTATTCCAGGGATAGATGCCACTGGTATTGTAGAACGAGTCGGTTCTCAAGTTAAAAATATTCATCCTGGACAGCGTGTCATTGCTTTTCCTCAAAATGGATCTTACGCAGAATATATTGTTGCAAATGAAAATCTTACTTTCGTTTTACCTGATGAAGTTAATTTCCAAACTGCAGCCGCTTGCCCTATCGTATCTTTTACAAGCTATAATTTACTCACAAATGTTGCAAGGCTTCAACAAGGTGAATCTGTACTCATTCATGCAGCTGCTGGCGGAATTGGCACTACTGCTATTCAACTTGCAAAACTATTAGGGGCTGAAAAAGTTATCGGTACTGTCGGAAATGAAGCAAAAAAAGAAATTGCTTTAGACGCTGGAGCTGATTATGTTATATGTCATCAAGATGAAGATTTTGTAGAGAAGGTCAATGAACTGACAAATGGCGAAGGGGTTGATGTAATTTTAGATTCTATTTCTGGAACGGTTTCGGAAAGAAGTTTAAAATGTCTCGCTTATTACGGACGCCTCGTTCATTTCGGCAATGCGAGCGGTGAAATTGGCAATTTCAAAACGAAAGACTTACACGCAAGTTGCCGTTCTATACTCGGATTCAGCTTCGGCACTACACGGAAAAAACGTCCTGAATTACTCCAAGAAACTGCAAATGAAGTTTTCCGTTATTTACGTGATGGAAGTTTGCAAATTAAGGCTACAAAATCTTTTCCCTTTATAGATGCAGGGAAAGCACATGAATGGGTCGAAAGTAGAAAAAGTACAGGGAAAGTAATACTAAACGTTCAGTCCCCTTCCTGAAATGAATACTTGAAACAGAGGTGGCATTCATGGGATCAAGAATTATGCATGTGATTATCGCTAACGGTATTGCTGAGAAATTATGTATTCAAGATAAAACTTCTTTCTTACTTGGAGCTGTAGCCCCTGATGCTGTTCATTCAAAAAAAGAAAAAGGCACCTCACATTTTTATGCCGGTACAACGAAGAACTATACGAGAAGAATAGATTATGATTCATTTATTCATAAATATGAAGAACATATAGATTCTCCATTTATTTTAGGCTATTACACCCACCTCATTGCCGACGATAATTGGCTACAAGGTTTTTTTCTACCTTGGCTAAAAAATAGAATAGAAAATGACGAAACTATCGCACCTATGTACTATAACGATTTTAAATTGTTAAATGCAAAGTTGCTTCATCATTACGACAAAGAACAACAGCTATTCTCTCTTCTTAATCAAGAGGCTCACATTGTGGATATCGCAGAAGTTTCTAAAGGAAATGTTTTAGCTTTTCGAACATACCTTTTTGAAGATATGTTGTATCCAGAGCAACATTTGCATGAAGAATTACAGGTGTTCACGTTTAATCAAATTGTCGGTTATATTGAAACCGCTATTGAGAAAGGCGCTTTTTATATCGAACAACTGTCGAATAAAAAGTCCACTTCAAATATTTAATCCCCCTCATTTTATACGAGGGGGATTTTTCCATAACATCATTATTTGTTCTTTTCCATAACCGCAAAATAATTCCCTTCACTATCAGCAAAGTTAAACACTTTACCAGAAGGCATAGTTACCATTTCGCCAACTGTAACTTTTTTATTTGTTAAATCTGTATATAATTGATCAAGATTTTCTGAGAAGAACATTAAGGATGGTGTACCAAGATTCAATTCTGGGCTCATTTTCGAAATAACTTCTTTATTATGTAGTATGATACTCGTTTCTGCATCTTGAGTTGGAGCGATTTCAATCCATCTCATCCCTTGCTTGTTATCTTCCTCTGCTACTACATGAAACCCTACCTTTTCCGTCCAAAAATTTACTGCCTCATCTTGATTATTTACATATAACATAATTTGTCCGACTTTATGAATCATTTGTATTCCTCCTAATGGTTTTTATATTCTATGTAGGTTTCTACAAGTGCTATTGTTATTCCTTTTGAGTTGATATGTACTTCTTTACAAAATTTATCGACTTACTCGTTCACTACTTTACCAATGAACAAAATAAGACGTAACTACAAATAGTTACGTCTTTCCCATTATTTATCTAGGCTTTTTCTTCCCAGTAAATGCTGGTTTCTTTTTCTTCGGTGCTTTCGGTTTCGTTTCTACAAATGATCCGTTGAACATTTCTTGCTTCGTAAACACAATACCTAATTTTTTCGCAAATTGAAGTAATTTACGCTCTTCTTGTTCTGTTACAAGAGACACGACCGTTCCTTCTTTGCCCATACGTCCAGTACGTCCTGAGCGGTGAATGTATTGGTCTACAGTGTCAGGTAACTCTAAATGAATTACATGTGTTAAATCATCAATATCTATTCCACGTGCTGCAATATCAGTAGCAAGTAGAATTTCTAATTTTCCGCCGCGGAAAGCACGCATCGTCGCTTCACGTTCTTGCTTACTTGCCTCTGCATGAAGAGCTGCTGCTTTCATTTTACGGAATTTCAATTTCTGAGTAATTTCATCTAAACGGAATGGGTCATTTAAGAAAGCAACTGCTTTTACATCGCCCATATGCATAATTCTTCTTACGTAATCATTTTTTTCGCGTCGCTCACAAATGATATACGTATGCTCAACTAAGCTTTTTGACTCTGCACGTGTTACACGTACTAATTGTGGTTCAACTGCTAAATCACGTGCTGCATCTTCTGCTGCTTTTGTCATTGTCGCTGAGAAGAATACTAATTGACGATCGCGCATCGTTGATTTAATTACATCCTGTGCAGCACCCATCATCTTTTGTTTCACTATTTGATCGAACTCATCAAATACAATCGTTTTCACTTCATGCATCTTTAGCTTTTTCATACGAATTAATTCTAAAATACGTCCTGGTGAACCAACAATTACTTTCGGGTGTTTCTTCAATTTTTCCACTTGGCGCTTAATATCTGCACCACCAATTAAAGATGCACCTGAAATATCAGTTCCTGCTGTAAATTTTTGAACCTCTTCATGAATTTGCATGACAAGTTCACGCGTTGGAGCTAAAATAACAACTTGTGGCTGTTTTACTTCAGGATTAATTTTATGTAAAAGTGGTAATAAGTACGCTAATGTTTTTCCTGTTCCAGTTGGAGATTCAGCTATAACGTCTTGTCCTTCTAAAATAGTTGGAATCGCTTGTTTTTGAATTTCAGTTAATTCTTTAAAACCAGCCTTCTCCCAAGCTTGTTGTAAAAATGGTTGCATATCTTTTATCATTTGTTTTTCTCCTTTATCTCTATTTTTGAAGAAAATGCTGTATTGTTCGCACCGTTTCTATCATGTGTGAAATAACAGCTATTAAATCATCAACATGGTCTTCTGTAATCGCTTTTTGAAATAGAACCTCTACCTTATTATGATATGAAATCGCTTGCTTATTATATTCGTATGAAACTTTTTGCATAATCATTCTTTCTTTTCCCCATATAGAACGCATGAAAGTTTCAATTTCTTCGCATACTCCTTCTGGCTGTTCTATCGGGAATGAAAATGCTAACTTCATTTCACATCCTGGTGTAAACTGAGGCACTTCTAGTATTTCACCAGATAAGTTCTTTGCATCCACAGATAATGAAAATGTCGCTTCTACTAATGGTTCGAACGTTTCTGTTAACTGAAACGAGATATGATATATACGACTTAATGAAGCAAGGTCCATCATATCTTTTCGATCTGTTACAAGAATATCACCATGTAAGTCAAAATCATAAACAGCACCTTCTACGATTACTTTTAAATTGTCAAAAGCAGTTGGATCAAACATAATTTCCTCCAAAAAACAGGCGCCTTTCGATGGAAAGGCGCCACTTGATGTATATATAGTTTACAGATAAACGAGATGAATTACAACCTTTTAGAATAAACCTACTGCTTTTCCATCTTCATTTACATCCATTTGCAGTGCTGCTGGTTGTTTTGGAAGACCTGGCATAGTTAACATTGTTCCTGTTAATGCAACGATAAACCCTGCACCGATAGATGGTTTTAATTCACGAATTGTTACGATAAAGTCAGATGGACGACCTAACTTTGTTGCATCGTCAGAAAGAGAGTATTGTGTTTTCGCCATACAAATTGGTAGGTTACTCCAACCTTCTCCTTCATATTGAGCTAATTGCTTACGTGCTTTCGGAGCAAAATCAATATCTTTTGCGCCATATACTTTTTGAGCAATTGTACGAATTTTTTCTTCTAATGGTAATTCTAATTCATAAAGTGGCGCGTAGTTATTTTCACCTTTTTCGATCTCTTTTAGTACTTTTTCAGCAAGGTCAACTCCACCTTGGCCACCCTTCTCCCAAACTTCTGTTAAGGATACTGCATAGCCACGCTCATTGCACCATTCTTGTAAGTATGTAACTTCTGTATCTGTATCTGTAATGAATTTATTAATTGCAATTACGAAAGGTACACCGAAGCTTTGAATTGTTTCAACATGCTTCTGTAAGTTCTCCATACCTTTTGCTAATGCATCTACATTTTCTTCTTTTAATCGATCTTTTGCTATGCCGCCATGCATTTTAAGCGCACGAATAGTCGCAACAATAACAACTGCTTCTGGTTTAATGCCAGCTGCACGAGCTTTAATATCTAAAAACTTCTCTGCGCCTAAATCTGCGCCGAATCCAGCTTCTGTAATAACATAATCACCTAATTTTGCTGCCATTGTTGTAGCGATAACACTGTTACAACCGTGAGCGATATTCGCAAATGGTCCGCCATGAATGATAGCTGGTGTATTTTCTAACGTTTGTACTAAGTTTGGTTTTAATGCGTCTTTTAGTAGTAATGTTAACGCACCTTCTACACCTAAATCTTTAACCGTTACAGGTTGGTTTGCAAAGTTATAAGCAACTACGATGCGAGATAAACGTGCTTTTAAATCTTGAATATCCGTTGCAAGACAGAATACGGCCATAATTTCAGATGCTACTGTAATATCAAAACCGTCTTCACGTGGTACACCTTGAACTGGTCCACCAAGACCAATTACGACGTTACGAAGGGCACGATCATTTAAGTCAACACAGCGTTTCCAAACGATTTTACGCGTATCAATTCCAAGTGTGTTTCCTTGTTGGATATGATTATCAATAAACGCCGCTAACGCGTTATTCGCAGTTGTGATTGCGTGAATATCTCCAGTAAAGTGAAGGTTAATATCTTCCATTGGTACAACCTGTGAAAAACCACCACCTGCTGCTCCGCCTTTTAGTCCCATCGTTGGTCCAAGAGATGGTTCGCGAAGTGCAATTACTGTTTTCTTACCAATTTTATTAAAAGCTTGACCTAAACCAACTGTTACTGTTGATTTACCTTCTCCAGCTGGAGTTGGGTTAATCGCTGTTACTAAAACAACTTTACCGTCTTTCTCATCCTGTAAGCGCTTAAAAATATCAAGAGATAACTTACCTTTATAATGCCCGTATGGCTCTAATTCATCTTCTAAAATATTTAAATCAGCTGCAATTTCTTGAATCTTCTTCATACTCGCTTCTTGTGCGATTTCAATATCGGATTTAACTGTTGTAGTAGTTGTCATATACCCTAGTCCCCCTTTAATTGATTCTGATGATATTGTATCAGTTTTTTGTATTTTCTGCACTTATTTACCTCCTAAAAATTCTTTCATTTCTTTATACGTTTTTTAACATAAATACCCATAAGAATGTTAACGATTGTTGTAACTCTGTAGGTAGTTGACCTAGCATCTTTTCATTTACTCCGCGCTTATATACACCAATTCCATCTACAACTTCAAAGCCTTGTTCTTTCGCTAACTGTTCAAATTCCCAAGGCATCATCGTATTACAAACAACGTCTTTGTCGTATAAACGAGGATAACTGTTCTCTCGAGGCTTTGCTGTCGGTCCTAAAATTGCAATACATGCGTATCCATCTTTCTTTAAAACACGTTTTATTTCATTTAATGCTTGTAATGGATTCTCAGTCCATTCTAAAGAGTTAATGGCCATAATCGCTTTAAATTGTTCATTTTCAAATGGTAAAGCGGAAAGATCTCCTTTCACAAAAGATAAATTTGAATCTTCCCCACGTTCTTTACCTTTTTGAATCATAATTTCCGATAAATCTACTCCAACTGCTTTATAGCCAACGCGACTTAATTTATATGTACCGTATCCATCACCACAGCCAACATCTAACACTTGAGCTTCTTTCTCTACGTACTGTTCAAAAAATGGAATAATTGTACTCCTGCTCCCGCTATCCCACATTTCCTGACTATTTTGATTCCAATATTCCGCACTACTATCCCACTTCTTCTCTGCTGATTCATGCCAATTGAATTTCGTCATACATTCCCCTACCTTCACGTATTATCATTCAATTCATTCTACATCATTTTCCAAAATCCCTGTTTATCTTCATAAGGAGATAGAGTGAAACTTTAATTAGTGGCGGTTTTATTCGTTCCCACTGATTATTAGCCCACACCAATCGAGCTTTTACAGACAACCCGGCTCCTACATAACTTCTTTACTCTAGCCGATTTTGAAATAGAAGTTTTACTGCCCGCAAATAGCGGGATAAGTAAGATAACAACGAAATCTATTTTCTCCATTTTTTGCTTTACTTGGGTTTAACTCATACTCATGCTCTTCTCATTTTGAAAGATACTATAGATACACCCAATTGAAAGAGAGGGATGTACATGCGAAGAAAGAGAAATCATCATTTTAAAAGTGGTGAAAAAAATGAAGAGTATGCAGCTGAAATATCTCCAGCCGGCATTCCAATTAGACATGAGCGCAAAGAAATTGCAAATGAAATAGAAGGTACAAATACCGGAGCAATGATAGGCTATGTCGCATTATTTCTTTCGTTATTCTCAATTGCTTTTTATCCAGTTACACTTGGTTCTCTTGCGATTTTAGTTGGTTTATTAGCTGTTAATTTCGGAGCAAGAACACTTGGATATACAGCAATTGGTTTTGGTAGTTTTTCTGTTTTATTTACTTTACTTTATCCGCTTGCTTTGTCAGCGTTTTAAAAAAACACACCAAGTTATACTTGGTGTGTTCATTCATGATACAACATAATATGACCGCATCCACAACAGTGCTTTGCTGTAATTTCTTGAAAGACCGGATAATTCTCTTCATCCCTATGTTCAATAAATACTTTTTCAAATCGATACATGTTTGGCGCATATGCCCAATCTTGTTTCGTACGAGCGTACAACGTTGAGGAAAAAAACTCCTCACCACCGCAAACGATGCATGTATTCTTCATCACTACCCCTCCTATGCTTGTCTTACTTCATCTATATGAACATAAGCATAAAAAAAAGACCTTCTATTACTAGAAAGTCTTTTCTGAAACAAAAAGAAATGTACCAAACATCCCTACTCCGCTATATTCTTTCGTAACACCAGCTTCTGTTTTAAACGTTTGCTTTACAGTCATAAAGAATACACCATTTCGTGCATCTGTACTTTCAAATTGTAGCTTTTCTTTTTTACCATCTACATTTTGTGTGCATTCAAAACTACTCTCATCACATTTCAACGCATACTTATCCTCTACATACGAATTAAAATCTGATTCTTTCGGACACGTAATAAGCAATATCGCCACGAGAATAATACTTACAATACCCACAATTGTATAATATTTCTTCATTTGTTCTCCTTTCAAATGACAAGAAAACTTGACTTCATGCGCCAAGTTTTCTTAGTCAACAACCCATTGCCACTCTTGTTCCTTCTTATCAAAAATGAGCCAACCTGTTTCTGTTGCTTCCTCTTTCAATTCATCGATATTATCTAGCACCTCATCCGTACTTTCATACGAACCAACTACATATACCGGAATTTCAAGACCTCTTCTTGACTCAATTTTCCCTGCTAAATCAATATAAAGACCATCTTCCATTAATGGAATAAGCCCCATAATCACTTCTTTTGAAATTGCTGGGAAAATTTTTGATTTTTGGAAGAAAGAAAAACGTTTCTTACCGAAAGCACCGAGTTTATAAGGAATGACTTTACTTAACATTCCAACAAAATCAGCAATTCTACGGTAATATACTTTGTTGTACCAACCGTCATCATGTGAAAAATAAACAAATCTATTTTTCAACAACGGAAAGAATGTTCTTGCAAGTGGTTCTTTTTTGTGAGCCAAATATAACAGTTCTGCAATTTCTTTTGGCTCTAATTCATCTAAATCGCTTGCATCATCAAAATCTACCCAACAAAATTCATCAAATTCATCAATCTCTGCTTGAATTAGCTTATGTATATTTTCTTCCTCAACATATTCAAATAAAGTATGATAATGAAAATCCGTCCATTCAAAGTTATGCTTCAAAAGCAACACTTGATGAAGCGGTGAAGGGATGTTACTTGCAAACTCTTTAAACGTAATTCCTGATGTAATAAAACAATGACCTCGACGATTACCATTAATATATATCATATTCTTTACTTGGTCAGATCCTCCAGACAAAGCACCTAGCCACCTTCGTTTTATATGTTTCAATTCTATAGCATATTTTAACATGAAAAATTTTAGAAACATAGAAAAAACTTCAAAAACTATTTACAATTTCATGTGTTTTATTACATAGTGATTACAAGAAAAAACGCCTGCTCATAAGCAGGCGTTTTTAAAGGATTTCATCTGGGTTTTGAGGATGATGATTTCCCTCTTTCTTTTCATCTTTTTGGAACATCGATTGAATTTTATCAATTGTTTGTGGAGCTAATTCAATCATTTTTTCTGCTAAATGTGTCGCATTTTGCAAATGAAGAATATTTACTCCATCTTTATTCACCACAAGAAATGCTACTGGTGTAATAGAAACACCACCCGCGCTACCGCCACCAAATGCAGGGTTACCGTTCGCTCTTTGTCCATCATTCGTTTGGAAATCAGAACCTCCTGCTCCAAAACCGAACGCTACTTTAGAAACCGTTAACACCACACCACCGTCAGCCGTTTGAACAGGCTCTCCAACAATCGTATTCACATCGACCATTTCTTTTAAATTTTCCATTGCTGCTTTCATTAACCCTTGAATTGGATGATCCACCGTTCATAACCTCCTTTGTCATATCTTTCCTAGTTTTTCCGAAAGTTTGTGAACTAAACATAAAATTTCATATTGATTTCAAAAAACTTAAGTTGTAATATTCAGAAAAACAAAAAAAGAGGTCGATTCGTTATGATGCGAAAATTAACAAAGAACGATCATGAACAAGTATTCGCTTACCTAAAAGAAGAAGCAGCCCTTAACTTGTTTATTATTGGAGATATTGAAGCTTTCGGTTATGACACAGATTTTCAAGAATTATGGGGAGTATTTAAAGAGAATGGGACATTAAAATCAATTTTGCTCCGATTCCACGATTCATTTATACCCTATAGTAAAGAAGACTTTGTTACCATTGATTATGAGGCACTTCTTTCCGCATATAAGCCGCTTAAACTCTCTGGCAAGTCAACTATTGTAGAAAGATTTGAAACTGCTCCAAGTCTACAATTAGGCTCCAAAAATGAAATGTATTTTTGCCAATGTCTAAATGAAAACAACTTACCTAGCACGCCAATTCATGAAACAATTAAACTTGCCTCACTCGATGATATAGAACGAATTATGAAATTACGAAGTGACATTGCTGAATTTCCGACTGCAAATGAATCTGAAAAAATGTTAAGGCAAGCTATCGATACAAATACAGGACGTACATATTATATTGAAAAAGACGGTGCAATCATCGCATCCGCCTCAACTTCCGCTGAAAATTCATTATCTCCCATGGTTAAACAGGCGAGTTGAAGCTACCGAGGTAGGACAAGCCTCACAAGGTGTTGCTGAATGGTTATCTATGACAGAAACAATATTCTCACAAGAGACCACTTTCTAGGTTACTCACAAGTAGCCTATGGAAGTGGTCTTTTTGTGCGTACTCAAGGAGGAAACTAAATGGCACTACTCAGATTTATGATAAAGGATTACCTAGAAGATAAAGAACTCAGTGGGCTAGCTCCTAGGACAATACAGAGCTACGGAGATACACTCAATGAGTTTTCTCACTGGCTCACTACCAAGAAGGAAATCATTAACATCGAGGATATTACTCCACAGGTTATAAAGAGCTACCTCCTCTACTGTTCCAAGGAGAGAGGAAACGCTGTAGTTACTCGTAATGGTAAGCTCCAGCACTTGAAGACATTCTTTAGGTACCTAGAGGATGAGGACGTTATAGAGATCCGTAGCAACCCCACTAACAAGATTAAGCCTGCTAAGACGGACAAGACAATCAAGGTGTACTCCGACGAACAGATAAAGCAGATGCTTAGATACTACAGGAGGATGCGCTCTCGAGAAAACACGTTGTATAGCTACCGAGGTCATACCGTGATAGTCGTCCTCGCTGGTACAGGCATAAGACTAGGCGAGCTAGTATCAATGAGGTGGGATTCTGTAGATCTACTCAATAAGACTATCACTATCTTTGGGAAGAATCGCAAGAGCCTGTCTACTCCGTTAACGGATAAGGTGGCTCGGGAGTTGTACGAGTGGAGATTATTCTGCGAGAAGTACTACATTAAGTTGCCTGCTCATGTGTTTAATGATCACAGAGGTAACCCACTCACAGTGAACGCTGTCAAGTTAATGTTCACCAGGTTATCAGTTCGTATGGGATTCAAAACTACAGCTCACATGTTTAGACATACCTATGCGAGTAACTGCTTGAGAGCTGGAATGGATATATACACCTTGAGTAAGCTGATGCATCACTCCCAGATAAGAACTACTGAGGTTTACCTACATGCTTTCGGTAACTCATTAGCTGAATCCAACGATAAGTATAACCCTCTCAATAGGTTCGACCTATAAGTATACACAAAAGAGCCCTGCTCTAGTTTGGCGGCCAGACAGGACTCTTTCACAAAATAACTATGGAGCTATTTGCTTATATTGTACTACCCTAAGATACACTCTGCAAGTAGCTCCTATTAAGGAGAATATACAATATGAAGGAACTACGAAAATATCAATCTTTTAATTCAATTACTGAGATGGACAATTCTATTAGTGTATACCTGTCAGTGTACAAACTTAAAGAGTCAGAACACACAGTACTATGGAAGCTTGCTTGTTACTCATGCAAATTCATAGGAGTCAGCTACCTCAAAGTAGACTCTTTAGCTGACCTCACCGGATACTCCAAACGCACTATACAGCGTGCTCTTAAGGGTTTATCTGAGTTAGGAATCATTACTCGTATCAACCAATTTAAGCCCGTTAAGGGCGGCTATAGTGCTTCAATAACAGTGATCAATCCCTATGAGAGTCACCTCGCTAAGTCACCTTGTGAGGAAGCTGTAGAACCTACTCCTGAGTGTCTTGAAGAGTCACCATCTCATACAGATACAATTACTTACAAAACTAAAATCTCTCAAGATAATACATACGTAGACGCGTTAGGCATAGACCACTTAGTAGCTGCTGGTGTTCCTATTGAGTTCGTTAACTCGGCTATCTCCTACTTCGATGCAACCAAAGTGTACAAGCTATGGAGTCGCGTTCAATTGGCTGCTCGAAAGTATGCACCCGATCTAGTTGATATTGTAGATGTGGCCGTCTCCGGGTTACGAGCTAGTGTACTTATTAGCAAGATGAAACATGTACGTGATTTCACTGGATATTTCTATGGCGTTCTGGCTCAGAAGCTATCTACTGCTCAGCGATCTCTTAAGTGCAAACTTTTCAACTTCCTTCAGTAGCATTACTGTAGGTAATAATCCCTCCTATCTGGTTGCTGTCCTAAAGCTCTTTAACACAGGAGGTATCTCTATTTAGCTATGCCCGATTGGTTACCAGAGTGGCATTGCATCTGGTTCTTGTACGATTATCCAATTTAGGATAGTCCTCGGTAGGTTGTATCTGCAGAGCAGGCAACTGATTAGGTATATGCTCGATGGAATACCATATGATGTAAAAATAACACCTCCATTTCCGAGTCGCCCACAAAACAACGCTCCAGATTACTCTGTACAAAGATTTATCAGCGTTCTCATTACGTTTCACCTGAACAAGTTATACCGTTTGTAGCGAGCTTGTACGAACTCTAGCGAGATTTCCACTTATGCAGGCTTTCTTAGGTAATCAAAAGAGGAAGCGGCTGACATAGTTGGTGGTAAGGATAAACAGTGTGGTAAAAAAGTAACCGAAAAAAGTTTCAGAAAAGTATTGACGGTTCTAGAACTTTTAATTAATATGTAATTAAGCCACTCAGGGAATGAGGTGAACATGGCAATTGGAAAGCAAGCAACAAAAGTTTTATGGTAAAGTCAAAGACTTCTATGAGCTGGAGTCCATCGAGGATGCAAAGAGATTTTATACAGCTTTTAATCAACTCAACAAGATCAACACTGTAGATAAAGCTAATAAGATCGATAAAATGTTAACTCGTATGTACGCCGGTAAGAAGTTAACTGACTAACCTAAAACTACACAAAACAAAATAGCCCTACTCGGTAGTTATACTTTGGCGAGTATACCGAACAAGGCTACGCAATTCAGTCGAACCTATAAGGCTCTTTCCTCCCTATGGTATCACGAGCAGGAATAGCTGTAAAGGTTCGACTTCACAGGAGGCGAATAAGTTGAAACTTAAAGACTGGGTTAAGTCAACCTTGGTAGCTGGCGGCAGCATAAGCTTTCTTTACGCAGTCGGTTACATCGTTTCACTCATGATTGTACACCTGTAAGCATTACCTATCTCGTGTAAACAAACAAAAACTAAAGGGAGAGATTTTTTATGACAACAAATACTATTCAACCAACTAATTTAGATATCGCTATGGAGGAGATCGATACTCTAGTATCCAACTTCCAAGACTCACTATCTCGCATTACTAATAAAGTTTGCACAGTAGATACATTCCAACTAGGCCTTACGTATGTAGTTATCTTACGAGCTGGCAAAATCTCTAAAACTCTTAGTTTTAATTTAAACGAAATAACTGAGGAATCAGCGAAATAAACTTCAAGGAATCAAAAGAATAACAATTCTAAAAAGTTTAAACAAACAATTAATTGGTTATACTATCTGTAGTAAGATTAACTCAAGAGTCTGAAGAACAAACCAACTTCTCACTCTTAAATATATAACCAAAGGGGAATGGGAGACTATGGAAAATAAACTGAAAGAGATGACTCCACTAGAAAATAGCATCAGAAATATACTTACACCTTACAAGTCATTAATTCACGTAGCATCAACAAAAGGTGGCAACACTATAACCGATAAGCCACTAAAAGAAGCTATTGCAAAACAAACTTACACGCTACTAAACAAGTTACCTGACCTACACGCTGAAACTAGCAACGAAACTTTAAAAGGTGCCATCTCCGAGGTACTAAATCAAACTACAACTGAGTTTACTTCAATAAATAAATTGATTGAAGAAGAAGCTACCAAGCTATTTGAGTACCCAAAATTCTTTCAAACAAAATCAGGGCAGGCTCTAGAACTATTTATCAATGAGTTCGAATCCTATTACACTAGTAAGCTCCAAGCTTTACAAAAAGAATTTGAAGCTCAACATAATAAATAAAACTAACAGCATAGCTACGAAGCTTGTTTCTTCTCAGTTCAAATTAATAAATAACTAATTTAGGAGCTTACCTACCAAGGTAGGCTCTTTCCATTTATTCTCCTTAGGGTTACCATTACAGTAATTGAAATTATAGTTTGTGCACTCGTTGAAACCAATCAGATAACTCTTGAACTTGCTTTTTATCTAACACAAACCCCCTTGCCATCCCCTTCGATTCAATTTCAATACCGAAATAACCATCTTTTAGAGGGCGAACTCTCAATAAATCTCCTCCACGATCAAACACTTCAGCCAGCTCTCCATTACTTAAGATCCCCCTAAACTCACGAGCTCTATCCCCTGAGAATACACAATGGACAAAGCTTCCATATTCATCATCTTTAAGTGTAAAGTACATTGAACCTAAGATAAGCTCTACTTTTAGAGTTTGATTTGAACTACCTTTATATTCGATCATAGGTATCATCTTATTACCACCTCTCATAAATGATTATAGAGTTGTCAAATGACAAAAGGAATACCCTATGCGAGATTGGTCTACTGGGGTAATACCTTGATATTACAAATGCGTATTTTCTGTGTAAGAATACATCTCACAGGCACACCCTCCCTTATAGACATAAAAAAAAATGAGACAACCTAAAGCGGCTATCTCATTGATATTCCTATTTTAAACAGTATCGGAAACAATAATATTAAACTCTGTAAACCAAACCATATAGATCCAGCTAACACTAGGTACATTAGAGCTATATACAAGTATAATCTCCACCTATGAGATCGACTCTCTAGATCTAATCTTCTTAGCGCTGACTTCCTCTGCGGTGCACTCATTAGCTTCTATCTTCCTTTCTGTTTATTATTGTGACTATCTAGATGACCTATAAGGCAGCCACCTCATGGATACAGATCTATCCTCGGACTTCATATAAGGAACTCAGCAGCACTATACATGCCAGCTTCTCGCTCCTTCGAATATCTGTAAGTGTTTATTAGCTTCATAGTATTCCTTTGTTACTCTCTTAGTCTTAACCTCTTCGAGTTCGCCACCTGCAGAGGTGATTGCCTCCTCAGTGTACTTCTTGATTAGCCGCTTGAACCTCATTTGTGCTATGATAGGTTCCCCCTCCATAGGTAAACACTGTTGCGTAGTAAATTCTTGTCCGTTATCTAGGTAGGTTATATTTACTTGGTAGTAGTTCATATTAGTTTCTCCCCCTCTTCTGCATGTTTAACTCTCTTTTACCTTCCTCTGTGAGAGCGTGTCTTTTGTATTCGAACTCACTAACCTCTCTGGAAGTCACGCTGATTAGTTCTCCTTTAGTAATTGCCATTGCTTTTTCGTAAGCCTTTCTAGTTGTCTCTGTATATACTGCCATTGCTTTTTGTACATCATCCTCAACATCAAACCAATAGTTAGCCTCGAATAGATCACCGTTCTGTTCGTAACATGATACTACTACAAAGTAATTTCTTACCTGTCATCTCTCCCTTTGTTTATTCCACTAGGAAACTTAGAGGTAGAACGAGCTACCTCATTAGTTATCCTGCGGGGTGTACCTTAAAGCTTTCTGATTGACTGCTGAAGGCCTCCATAGTCGAATCTTGATCCAATCTGTGCAGTATTTACTACCTCACGAGATACTTGGTTGATACTAGCTTTCAAGTCCTCTCCATTGATATCTACCTCGCCTTTGTGAATATGCTCTACTACTATTTTGCTACGCCCTCCAGTGAACGCTTCTAAGCCTGTGCCTGCTAAGGCAACATCAGCTTGATTAGCAACTCCTCCGAAGGCTCTACCCATAGATCGCTCCATAGCTCCTACCTGAGTTAATGCTGCGTTGTACCAAGTAGGGAAGAATGCTTCACCTGATTTGTCTAAGTCTGATAGAGGGCCTTTCTTCGCAGGGGAGAATGGTAAGTAAGCTCGGATGTTTGACATACCTCTAGAGACCGCCGAGACAGCGTCTCCAAAGCCTGATGTGATACCATTAACGAACGATCCTAACAGTCCTTTACCAGAGTTGTAGAACGTTCTAAAGAATCCGGTGAACTGGCTCACCATACTATTGATTCCACTACTAACTTTGTATACCGCATCGTTAAACCCGTTAGCTATTCCTTCTTTGAATCCGTTCATCATATTAGTAGCGGCTCTTCCCATCGAGCTAACTTTATCCTCCGCAGCTCTAACCATATCGTTAAACTTCTGTTTAGTGTCATTTACCATCTGGTTAAGCTTGTTAACTGCATCAGTTTTCATCTGCTCGTATTTCTGGATAGCTTTATTTTTCATTTCTTCAGCCTTATTAGAAGCATCTGTCTTCATTTGCTCCCACTTCTGAGCTGCGTCAATTACTAGGTTAACAATCTTCTGTACAGCTTCCCTCTTAAGTTCCTCGTATTTCTGAGTTACTTTGTCTTTCATCTCCTGAGCTTTAGCTTTAGCATCCTCGACCGTTTGATTCCATTTTTGCTTAGTCTCAGCCCACCACTGTTTAGCTCCAGCAACCATATCGTCATAAGCTTTGATAATCTTAGCTTTTCCGTCGTCCCACTGTTTTTCCACCACAGCCCACATCTGCTTGCAGAACTTAACAACCTCATCCCAGTTTTTATAGAGCAGGACACCTGCAGCGATTAACCCTACAATGAGAGCAACTATCCAAGTTATTGGGTTAGCCCACAGAGCAGCGTTGAATAGTAACATTGCAGTTCTACATAAAGTTAAGACTGCTTGAGAGTTCTTAAGGAACGTAATTAAGTTTTTCAATGAACCTACTACACTACTGATTATCCCTACGAGAGCGGAAATCCCCATGAACGCTTTAAAGCCTACCCACACTGCTGCTATTATAGGTATTAACCAATTAGCGTTATCTGCTACGAGCTTAATAGCTGCTGACACTAGACCTAAAACGGTATCTAAAGCACCCGACTCTCTCGCCCACTGTAAGAAGTCTGCTGTTAATTGTAAGACTTGCAACGATACAGGATATAACGCTTGGACAATATCCCACAGAGTTAACACTAATTGCCCGATTAGATTCATAATGACAGGGGTACTTTCCTGTACTTGCTTAACGAAGTTCTGAAAAGCTGAATTACTCTGTAGACCAGCAGCCCACTTGGCGAACTTATCAGTCAAACTAACCATGCCATCTCCTAGTCGCATCCCTAGTGGAGTGAAGGCTATCATGATATCCCCTAATCCTTTAAGGATGTTACCTGCCGATATCATTACCTTTTCAAACATAGGTACTGCAAATGTGTTCATATGCTCGAAGAACTTATCAGCTTTCCCTTGAGTAATTCCTTCATTCATTTTGCCAATCATATTAGAAAAGGACTGTCCAACCCCTTGGAAGGCAGGGAACAATTTAGTCATAGTCAAACGGAGGAAATCTGTGGAGTTGGCTACGAGGCTTAACGTAGTAGGAGCCATCTTGTTTTCCATATCTCGCCAAGCATCACTAAGTTGGTTGATAGCTACTACAGCTTTCTTTTCCTCCTCGGTTAGATCTTCCATGATAGCCTGCACGAAGGCCATCTGCTTAGCGTATCCTTTAGTGTCCCCAGCGATCAAAGCTGCATTAGCCTTGAGCTGGGCTTCTTCCAGTTGTTTGGCGGTCTCCACAGTCTTTCCTATCGTGGTATACGCCAGTGCTCCAAATCCTGCGGCAGCTACCCCAGCAGTACCGAATAGGGAAGCAATAGCACCTAGCCCACCTAACAGAGCAGGAGTCATTGCAGAAGCACCTATCGTGATACCGCCAATAATAGCTTGCATCTTTCTAGCCTCTGCTGAGGTGTTCCTGAAAGTATTACTAGCTCTGTCTTGAGCTTGTATCATAATATCTATGACTGAAGCCATTTAGTTTCACGTCCTTTTAGTTATGAAAACGCACCAAATAGCCTACCTGCAAAGTAGGCTAGAGAGTTGTCGTCCTCACTAGTTATTAATTATCAAACAACTGATTGTAGATATTTACGTTAGATGGATTACCAGCATTCTCCTTAGACTTACGGAACTTACGAGATAACCCTAAATCGTCTAACAGTTTGACAGCCCGATTCTCAAAGTCAACCATACTAACTTTCTCGTTAACCGCATACTTCATAGATGTACCATTCTTTCTCCAACTCTTAATGAAGTTAATGAGAGCTAGGTCTAACTTGGTAATGTCTAGTGGGTCTAAGTCGTAATTCTCCTTGTACCACTCTAGGTTGTCGCTATACCAATTCTTTTCATCCTCGGTTAAGTTAGCTAGGAAATCCTTTTGGTACAATCCATGAATAGGTGCTCGTCCTTTTTCTAGGTTTTCTTTCATCTTATTTTTTCCCTCCTCAGTTTTAGCTCCTGTAGATTTCCCTCCATGCCAGTTACAGCGGAGGTTAATCTCATTAGATGGCTTAGTAGTACATACCTTGTTCTTCATGATCGCTCCACAGATACTCGTTTCCTTCTGTAGCTTCTCCTTGATAGCTGCCATCTCCTCAGATTCTCTGTTGAGGTCACCACTCATGAGCCTGTCTCTTATCTCATTGGTATACTCCCTCAATCCTTCTGGAAGAGGTTTAAGTTGCGAAGGTAATCTACCCATATTACAACCTCCTGTGTCCTAAGCCTAAGCTAGACATGTACTCTTTGTAGTACTTCTCGTCCTCTGTAGTCATCTTGATAGCTGATTGCTTACCATTGATTGACTCCATGTAGGACTGATAGTACTCTTCATCTTGTCTAGCCTGCTCTAGTTTGATCTTATTCTTTTCCACTTGAGCTAGCATTGTAGCTCGTTGTTGCATCTTACGTTGAAACTCGATAGCCTTCTTGTAGAGTTCTTGCTTACGTGGGGATAATGTTACCTGCTCGTTGAACATCTGAGCGCTTTTCAATTGGGGGAATGCTACAATCGATACCTCTCGTAGTCTTGTAGGGTTACCTATGGAGTCAGTGTAAAAGGAGATTGAAACCTTTTTAGCTAGCTTGTTAGCTACTCTCTTCTTGATGTCCTCCTCTACGATTCTTAGTTTTCCCATTAGCTTGTTGCCTTTGACAGTTACGCTCTCCAGGAAACCCACGGTGTCCCTGACAGAGGTTGAATGGTCTAGTTGGACCGGTACGCTCTCCTCGTGGTTAAATGATTCAGCAAGCGCCTGTAAGTCTGACTCTGTGTAGTTCCTACCCCTGTGTGTACCTGTGGAGAATAACTCTGCGTCTTTGATTAGGTCGCCCTGTGAGTCTGCCGAAAAGGACTCTACTAGTTGACCACTCTCTTTAAACTGTTGTATCTTCATGTGTACCTCCTTCGATTCAGTTGTTATAGTAAAAGCCACCCTCTGAGTGGTGACTGTCTAGCCTTCATATAGATGTCTGGTGGAGTCAATCTACTGGGTTACCGCTCTCCACCCCTATGAGCTTCAGCAAGCAAGTAACCCAAGTATTCAACTCTATATGGTTATCCTTCTCGATTAGATACGAGATAGGTTGTTTAATGTTTGTGCTTGGAGCTTAATGTCATGCTTATCAAATACTCCCTTGATAGCTTCCTGTATTTCTTTGCGAATTGCCATCGCTTGTGTTTCCCCCTCAGCAAGATCCTCTTGTCCTAACTTAGCAAGGAAATTCCAATCTTCAGTATGAGGAGCAATCCAGTTAGGGCTTTGTGGGTCTCTCTCTTCGAGTGAACCTAGTCCGTATTCCATACCTAAATCCATATGTCGTTCATTTTCTACAGCTAACTGGAATGTGTAATCCTCAATATTAAACGCTCTGTTGAATCCCCAAGTAACATATCTGTCTCGTTCGATTTTAATGTTATGCTTACGAGCTACTTCACCACGAGAGCGATACATTTCTTGCACTGCTGCTTGCTTCTTGGAACTAACCTCTGATAGCTTTTCTTGTGTAAACTCGATCTGTTTAGCAAGTGTTTCTAACTTAGCTTGCGCCTTCTTTTGAGAAGCTAAGGCAGTCTTATCTGTCTCGTCAATAATCAAGCTAGCTTCCACGATTAGTAAAGCTTGTCCTACTTTAGCGTGTCCTGCTTGTGCCTCTGATAGTTGACCTTGTAGTTCGTTCTCTTGAGCTTGTAACTTGTCGATTTCCTTCTGTGCTACCTCGATAGTTTTTACCTTTGTGTTACCTGCGAATAAGTTTCTTAATGAGTTCATCATAATAATCTCTCCTTTGGGTTATGGTTTAGTTTGGGAATTATATAGAGTCGGCTCGGGGTGGGTGAGCCTAGTGAAGCAATTGGGTAGGGGTTACTGCTCGATGATACCTAGTAGTTTAGCTATCTCTTTCTTTCCTGTCTCACTGATAAGCAATTGTAGTCGTTTCTTTTCGAGTGCCTTGTAATTAATCATTCCTTGTTCCCTCATGTAGTTGTACTTGGCAGTGTGCAAGTAGTCACCTTTTTTGCTCATGAAGACTATCTTATTCTGTAGTAACATCTTGTTGAGCATCTGTGCGGATCTGATACCGAGCGCCTTAGCTGTATCTGTCACTGTAGCATAGCCCCCAATAGACAACACTTTGTCGTGGTATTCGATAGCAGGCGCCTGCTCGTCTAGCTGTGCTTGTAGTTGCTCTGTAGCTTCCACCTGCTCGACTAACTTGAGTAGTGCTTCTTTGTAGGTAGTCGGTAGAGCTGGTTGCTGTATAGCTTTTTCCATCTCATGGAACCTGTCAATGTAGGCTACTGTGAAGAGGATTCCCTTCTCGCCTGTCATCTTGTTAGCTACTAGCTCACATCCCTTACGAGTAAGAAGGAACTTCCTTCTTGGTTCACCTTTGAGATCTAAGTAAGTTGCTTTCTGGAAATAATCTAACGCCCCCAAATTCGGGTTGGTTAAAAATATATCCATGTAGTTGTCGATATCTCTTAGTAGGTGATCATGTCGTTTACCTGTCATGTTTGCGACCTCTAAGCTATCAATGAAGTTTACCTCTTGGTTGTTTATCTGTAAGTTATTTTTCATTTTCTCCAGCTCCTTTTAGTTATTTACTAGCTTGCCTTTTTCGTAATATGACAACTTCGATAAAGGCAAGCTATCTCTCTCATAAACTGAGAAGTTCTCTCCAGCATCCCCTCAATGTTATAAATCGTGACGTGGATTTCACCAATGTCACCCTTGATAGTAACCTCTCCAGCAACGTCCTCAATCCCGCCAACCCACTCAAAAGTATCTACAAAGTGAATGCTCTTCTTCTCAATAGTATCTCTCATATCCACTCCATAGTAATAGGTGTTAGCGTGAATACCTCGTGTGATATGCAAGTACCCTTTCTCTTGTAGCTCTTCTACGTGGCGTTTTACCGTTCTCAAGGATAAACCAGTTAGCTGCGCTAAGTCGTCATACGTGATAGTTGTTCCTACAGTGACTAGTGAGCGGATAGCCTCAAAAGTTTCAGCTACCTTGTCCTTAACAGTGAGGTCGCTGAATAGTTCTTCTGTCTCATGTAGCTCTTTTCTATTTAGATTTTCATTCTCTGGCCCCTCTCCTACTTGAGATAAAAACTCTTTGTATTGACCCTCAGTAGATAACCCAATGTAACCTTTTTCGTTTCTCCACTCTAAGTATTTATCCCAAGTGTTATCCATTATTCTTCCTCCTCCAGTTTACTTTTACGTTCGTTGTATTGCTCCCTTTAGTACTATCGAGCTTTTATTATTTCGTTAATATCTTTGATGTTTAACGCTTGAGCAATTCGGCTGATACTACCTAGAGTAGCTGTCTGGTTTCTCTTGATACGAGTCAGGTTAGGTCTTTCAATGCCTGTCCATCTGGATAGATCAGCTAATGTGATTCGGTGCTTCTGTAGTAAACCTTCTAAGTCAACATAGTGTTCCATTTCTTTTCCTCCTCATAGGTTATTTTATATGTGGTGATTCTTTGTAGTTGTCTTGGTTATAATATTCCTCCAGATACCCTTTGAGTAAAAAGGGAGCCAGTTCGGCTTGTCACCGAGCTGGCTAATATAACTGGAGAGTTATCAATGAATAATGAGCAACGCTTTAGAGGGTGCGGTAAAGAGCTACTCCTCGCAAGCCACCACTTCAAAGGGGGAAGAAATGACTTTATAGCAATAACCCTTATTAACCCCTACACTACATAGTAGCTATACCGTATATCAATTTGCTTTCCTATAGATATAGTACCTATCCTGTGCTAGATTACCACCTCATTAATTGCTTCATATATATAGTAGTACTTTGTTGCTAATAATCTCGTATAAAAAAGTTAACTTGATGTGATGCAATACCGTATTTCGTATAAATTAGTACAAGTGTGAGCTATGTCTGTTTTTCTTCCTCCACTAATAAAGTAGAGTTATACCCCTTATTAATTCCTATACTATGTAGTAGCGCATCCGTTACCTTTGTTACTTCCTCATATATAGTACGCTTTGAGCAACTACCTCTTGTTTACCTTCTCGTATATATATACATGTTTTACTTCCTCTATAGATATAGTAGTTATAGGTGGACTACTTCTTTTGCTCCCTATATATACTGTACTTCTTGTGTGACAGTATCTGTTTTTTCTTCTATAATATAGTAGCGATAAGGTAGTCCCCTTTTCCCTATATATAGTAGTTAGAAAGTACTACGCTCTTTTAGGTGGTTCACTAATATAGTAGCAATCTGGAGGGGTATCCCTCATTAGCCCTACACTGTTGTTTGAGAATGGTAAACTATCAGTGTAGGGAAAAGAAGGCAAGTTTGAGTAATCTATTCCTTTTTGTATTAGATCTAACAAGCTGCCAACTCGGGGGGATAATGTGGTGTTAATTTGTAGATAATTAGTCCAAACAGAGGCACGAAAAAACTGAGGAGCTATCCTTCGATAGCCGAGAAATTACGAAGATGACCGTGTAAAATGACTATAAAGTTATTTAATTTTAAAATCTAAAACACGTATAACCCCGCCTTAAAATCAGAACGGGGTTAAAATATATAGTTGTTTGATTTTTGATGTGAAATACTTCACCTCACTTAAACATAAAATTAGACCCTTCTATATTCGTTTATCTTCTCGTATAAAAAACATTTGGCACAACACTTTTTTAGAACGGTAAATCATCAGGGTCTATTTCTACTTTTACCTTAGACAATCTCATATCTATATTATCTAACACTATTTTTTGTTTATAAGACTCCAATCGTTGTAACAATTGATAAAAATTAACAACGATTGAAAGTGGGATATCAACTGCAGTTCTATACCTATAAGCATTATCGACAAAACAACTAATTAATTTACTATTGTCTTGAATATACGTTTCCAGAGAGCTATTTCGAATAAGAGTAGATAAGTGATTCATTATTATATTAGGGTCACTTACTGGCTCGTATCTATCTGTATGGCTTAATACATGTTTCGAAAGTATTTCTGCAAAATCCCTATATAGACCCTTTTCCTCCTCTGTAAAGTTTATTGCCAATATACCTTGGGAAATATCAAATGAAATGTCCCGAAACGACATATATCTTTCACGAGGATCTAAACGAATCATTTTATCAATAATATAGTTAAATTTAAAATTAGCAAGACCCTCACCAATAATATTACTGAACAATTTTCCAACAAAATAGATCTCACTTTGATGGTTATATATCCCTTCCTCAGCCGTTTCCTTTGGTAATTGCGTTACCGGCCAGTTCAAGAGAACACTCCTACCCTCCCGATCTTGTCCTACTAATTTTTTGCCAAAACCAAAATCAATAACCTTAACATTTTCATGTTTATCTATCAAAATATTCGCTGCACGAATATCCCTATGTAATATATTCTTAGACTCTAGATACACAAATGCTGATATAGTCTCAGTAAAAATCTCCCCCCAACCTTTCCCAAATAAAGGTTGAAAATCAGCAATTGAAACCCCATCAATATATTCCATTTGAAGATAGCCTAGTTTACTTTCAGGATACAAATAATAGTTATAAACCCTTACAATATTAGGGTGGGATATTGTAAATAAAATTTTAATTTCATCAACAAACCGTTCATAATACTCATTAATATAGTTAGTGTCTTTAGGTACATACTTTTTAAATGCAAAAAACATATCAGTAGTTTCATCTTTAAAGAGATGTGTATCTCCAGTACCCCCTTGACCAAGTGACTCAATATGTATAAATTGCTTTACTCTATCAAATTTAGCTACAGTACCTGGTTTGACCATTTATCTACACTCCCATTTTAACTATTTTTGTATTATTTTAACATAAATACCTCCTTCTATATAAATAAAACAAGTAAAAATAGTAGTTTAATTTAGTTAATCACATTCTCCATCCTATTTGATATCGACCTCTACTTTCAATCTTGTACAATAGTACCACCTGTTTAGCTATTAACTTACAGTACTGCATTAGTACTTCATAGATCCCGTCCTCAGTAGGTCTTTCTAAAAGTGCTCATTTTTGGCACTCTGTACCTTTTTAGCCACCTCAAAAACACCTGTAATCCTTGGTATCACTAGCTTTTGCTAGGGGCCGGCACTATTCGGCTAGCTCTACGTACATACACTAAGTAGTTAAACCTATGGAGAATAAACCTAGTAGTTAACCCTAATTAGTCCATCTCAGTTTTAAAATATAAAGGTCTACTGAGGAAGGACTCTAGGAGTAATACTTTAAAGATTTACCTATCTCGGTAACGAGAAGAAAAGACTTTAAAGTATTACCTCTAGAGAATAATCTATTAGGCTATCTCACTATAGATATTTGTTTTAAATATTTTAAATACCTATAACCTAGAGAAAGATAAACTAAAAGAGGGATACCTATAGAGAAATACTTTAAAGATTTAAACTCTATAGGTATAGCTCTTTTGGCTTTCTCATATAGTTATTGTTTTAAGTTCATTTAAAATTCAATACTGAGGAAGGAGATCTATATAGGTATTCTCTTAAGTTCTTTTATCTTTTCTTAAGAGGTTATTCTATATAGGTATCCCTAATTAGGTTATTCTCTAGATTTCTTTTATTTCTTCCTCTAGGAATTATTCTAATTGGTTAACTATCAGATATATCTTTAAAGCTAAATTCATTAGTTAAGTTGCAATAGTGTATTCATGAGACAGCAAACTAATAGAGAACACTGTACGAGTAATCTGTTAGAGCTGGTACTTGTAAGGAACTTATAGAGTACGTCCAATAAGCGATATTAATAGGACAACCATGAGAACGAATAGAATAAACCAAGGGGGATGTTATATGGTTAAACACTTTGGATTAGGAGCCTTATTTATAAGTATCGGCTTATTAGCAGCCTGCTCACAGGAAGAAGAAGTTGCGACGAAGGTACCATTTGAGGACTACAAGCCATCTCAGGGGTACATAAACGAGGGAGAGTTTGAAGCACTTGAAGATGATATGACTCGTGAGGAAGTAGCTCAGTTGATTGGCGGTGTAGGTGAACTCTACAAAGAGGAGGACTACATAGAAACTATAATTTACAAAGGGGAAGGAAATATAGATTTTGCTATGCTGCGATTTGAATATGGCAAATTGGATTTGTGGAACAAACACGATAAAGAATAATTACTTTATAGATATTTAGATATAAGGAGTTAGACTGAAGAGGTCCACTCCTTTATTACATTCTTAAAGATAACTTTTCTTACCTACCCATGAGATACGCTATACAACTGTAACCTTAAGTGCAATAACTATTTAATCCCTTGTCTAACCTGTTCTTGATTAGTAAATGGCTTTATCAGTAGTAAACTAAACGATAACCCACACAATACTAGTCCATTTACATATGACTTGGTAATTGAGCTATAGAAATTTCCTTCTAAGGTATGAGATCTATCTCGTTTACTTTCAAACTCAGAGTTATCAAATGTATCACCTAGAGCTGGCAGATTTGTAGCAACTGCTCGTTTTAGTCTTGTATGCAATTCCATCTCGGGGGCAATCCCGTAAGTTTTAATCTCGATAGCTGTATGTTCCTCGATATTTAACAACTGAGTACGAACCTCTTTGGCTACCTTGGAGTCACGTAATAGCATCCCTACTCTGAGTATAGCCCTCTTAGGGAATAGTGATAATGAAGGTGTAAACTTACCGATTCCATACTCTTCAAGGTTATACTCATTTTTGAGTGAAACCTTTAAATCTCTTGTTTTGATAATGTAGTACCCATCCTTTGTGATTTCTTCTTTGTTTCTTAGCACTAAGTTGTCTACGGCTTTCTTGTTTACTCCATAAAAATCAGCTACTTGTTGGGCTGTTGCTACTTCTATTTCAGGTAATAATAATAGATCCTTCACCCTCTCCAACACTTCCACTCGTTCAACTAAACTGTCACGCTTTTCCTTTTGGTCAATCACCTCGAAAGTTACTTTTACATTATTCATTAATATTCCCCCTTTTGGTTTATTTCAATTATATGCTATCTCATCCAATAAACCAATATAATCCATATATTCTAAATATAGGTATCACCTAGGTAATACTGAGGAGATATGTTCTCGTAGATCTAATAAACTCTCTTTACTTCTACACTGCCCGGAAATCTCTAGGGTATCAATTTTACAGATTAAAAATTTTATAAAACATGGAGCTGGCGATCTCTCAATAAAGTTGGCTTATTGAGAGGTTAACTAAGGAAGACGAGCTTTAGAGTTTTATTTTCTGAGGTGTATTCACGGGTAGCGCCTGAGGAGGTTCAATGCTGGGAGGAAACTTTTTAAATTTACTACCTAGGTGGAAACTCTAAGGATACTGTCTCACTGGTAACTAGTTGGGAGCCGATTTTCCTATATGATTTCTACGACGTTTGGCAACTACCGTACGTATGACATACCCCTACGGTTATAAAAGTAGGGCACCCCTACCTAGGTGTACGCTAAGGAGGCTGACTACTGCTGGGCCATACCTGAGGAGGCAGGACTATCTATATAGCGTACCCGTAGCCAACTCATCGGCACACACAAAGGCATACTAACGAGCGGTACACATAGCATACACTAATACAGTGATCACTAAGGTATACACAGTGAGAACGGATGCTATATGCCCTTCTCGATAGGCACGGCACTGTAGAGGTAGGCGCATAGCACTAGCCATATAACTACCTACTCATACAGAGCCTACGAGAGGCTAGTCTATATAGAGCTATCTCTGTGGGTACAGTATCGTAAGTAAGAATAAACAAAGGACTTACGAGGCAGGACTTATCTGCTCCCTCTGTAGGTGATCGTTAGAGTTCAGCTGTCTAGTTGTAACCAAAGCAATTACTTCCTATAGCATTAATTATGTAAACTAACCGATAGTAAGTAG
The DNA here is from genome assembly GCF_016483575.1 of Bacillus cereus group sp. N12. Classification (NCBI taxonomy): domain Bacteria; kingdom Bacillati; phylum Bacillota; class Bacilli; order Caryophanales; family Bacillaceae; genus Bacillus; species Bacillus cereus group sp. N12. The sequence goes on along the minus strand of NZ_JAEHBO010000002.1, from coordinate 82,210 downwards.
AGGGTATCTAATGAGCTGGGATGCGTTGGTATAACTACGTTGTCTGTCTCACAAGTAGTTGCTGCATAAAAGACTGTATAGGTGTTACTGTATAAGTTAGCGTATAAAGATGAATATTCTAACAGGTAATATGCAGGTTATAATCTTACAGGTACTTCTATTAAGCCATTTCTATCCAGAAATATTTATGCATTCACTGTTTGGTATAGGTTTGATGAGGTAGCACAATTGGAGTAGTACCTTACAGGGTATACTCTAAGGAGGGTTTGCCTTCTCAGGTACGACTTTTATAACTTTAAAGTTCCTATGTTGATGTACTGAAAAGTGACCCCATCGAGGTGGGGGTTTTACCTCTCAAGGTAATTACGTAGACGATCTAAACATCCTCTCCTCTCAGTATCTGCCTCGTAATTGCCTACTGTAGAGCAATACTATAGAGTATCAACCTATAAATTCAATGGTTAATAGGTTTCAACTAAGGTAAAACAATGTAACTGTTCTTTATGAGCAAGCTATTTTCTTATTCAAATCATCCTCAATTATTATAAATATCCGTTTTATACATTTAAGTAAACCTTGCGCAATCTCTAGTAATCTTTTAGATGGCGTATATTTAGTTACCATTGATTCAGTTCCATTTGAGTGCTTTACTTTTTGATTCCACTTCTCATACGGTGGTTGATTATGTACTATATCATTCCTCACTTTAGAGGCTTCTTGAAACTCTCTCGCTCCTCTAATTCTCTCTAATTTATTATATAATTCTCTATCTATTAACTTAATCTGAGACATTGCATTATGAAAGCTTTTATTAATTCTTATAAGCTTTCTCTCCTTTTTCCTCTCAGTTTTCAATCCAAAGCATGCAAATAACAAATGAGCTAACAAATCTAAAGCAGTGAAACCTTTTTGAAATACGCTATCAATATTCTGATCAAAGTGAATCTTATTTGTCCAATCTTCATCCGTAAGGTTATTTAAGAATAGATATTCTCCATCTGAAATACCTCGATTTGAATAATATAAAAGATATGCATAACCCAAGTTTAACTGAAAGATTCTTTTGTTTAACGAGCTAGCAAGCTCAATTGTAAAAATCTGATGGTCTAATTTATCAAACCAAAAAAGTTCTTTGTTATTCCAATTAAATGAATCACTCTGAATTTTATAATTGTAAAGTGGGCTTTCTTGTAGTAATGGTAGCATCTCTTCTTTAGTCGGAAATTCAAACAAATCAATTTTAATAGCCATGTTTCTCCTCCTTACTTATTACTAGTTTATACCAATATTCCAAGTCTGTTAATAAGACTTCATGAAAACACTCTCTAAGTTTCTTCCTCATAATTACTTATAAATCGAATTATTACGTCTAACAATATGGCTTAAGAGCCTTACCTCCCCAGCTTATCAACAGAGTGTCAACTACTTACTAAGGCACTAACTCCATAGAAAAACACTGCTTAGTTTCAAACAGTGTTTAGGTGATACCTATTTACTTTCTTCCCCCTGAGCTGGAGCCTTTGGAGAAATCCCATTAATCTTTAAAGCTAGCTCAATAAGTGCATCTTCTCTCTTGTCCTCATTCTGTATCTTAGATACTAAGAAATTACTAAAATAGAAATGATGAGTGTTTACAAATCGATTATGGAACTCTGTTAGTGATTTGACAGCCTCAGAATGCATCTTTAAGTAAATTACAGCAATAAAGTTAGAAAGTATAGCTCCTATCGCACCTACTGAGGCTACAATTATCTTATTTTCTAGCTCGTTGGAACTGTTAGCAATTAAGAAATACAAAGTAACTCCAATTATTGCAAAACCAATTAATATACATACTATACCAACAACAAATATCCAAGAGCTTTGTTTTAAGTTTTCATCATAGTATCTCTTCAATTCAAGATGGTGATGCTTAAAAAGCTTCTCCGATCTCTCTTCCAATGATGAATGAGAAATACTTAATAAATCTAGCTCATTCTCTATCTCCTGAAGTTCAGTTATATACTCATTTGATGAAAGTCTCAAAGGAGCTAGAAAATTAACGATACTAACCACTAACATTCCTCCTGCTATTAAACCTAAAATAGCCTCTGTATATCTTCCTAAAACACTATCTTTAATCATTCCTCCTGAATAATACAAAAAAGCTAAAAGAAGAAAAGTATTTACGGTACCCAAAAATAGATATGTCTTAATTAGACTCTTCCTACTAGCAATCTTTTGTTGCAGTTCCTTTTTTCTTTCTTCAAGCAATGATTTACGTTCTGATAACAAAGTATTTATCTTGAATTTCTCCTTTCATTTATATATCTATCTATTATAACACGTCCTAACTCAACAGACGATATTTTCCAGTTCTAAATCCCCCGAGTTAGAACACCTCACAAGTTCAAACTGAATAGTTATTGACTCACAAGTCTGTAACCTCTATAATTTTCCTAAACGAATAACTAAAAGAGTGGTCACTCATAGATAACACCTCACCAGGCTTAACATCCGCCTCAACTTCCGCTGAAAATTCATTATCTCCCATGGTTGTTGGCGTATGTACGCATCCGAACTACCGCGGCAATGGATATGCTTCGCTTATATTGCAAAAAATGATTCAAGACTTTACGAAAGAAGGCCGAACACTTTGTTTGTTTTATAACAATCCAGCAGCTGGACGTATTTATAAACGACTAGGGTTTAAAGATATTGGAATGTGGATGATGTACCGATAATAAGGGCTACTCTATATACGGAAATAGTTGTCACTTAGCAATAAAAGCAAATTATACAAAAATTTCATACCGTTATTAAGAAGATGGAGAAACTACTTGTGAAGCGATGACTCTAACTAAAATATGTTATGTATTTAAACTAAATTTGGATAGATAAACGTCCCCAATTGTTACATATAGTCTAGCAATTGGGGCTGCATTTTTATGCTCTAATTCTCTCCAATACAACTAGAAATAATTATTAAACATTCACCACACTAATCTCTCTAAATATTCCATCATGATACAATTAGAAGTAATTGCATCACCTAAAACCTCCTCAACTTTCGGTCTTTCATTCACTTACTTAATCATTTATTATTTTCATATTTCTTTTTACAATTTACATACTCTTTCGTAGCTTCTTGATTATTATCTTTTTCACTACTAAAATACACATATATTTGCTGACTATGTGTTAACATTTTACCTTCATCATTTTTCTTCTCATATTCAATTGAAATTGTTAATTCTGTTATTTGCATTGGGTGTTTTTCATTGTCTATTGAATCGTTAAAGTTAAGTACAATTGATGCATTTTCAAATTTATTATATTGCAATTTTAATTTATCATTAATTATTTCTTGAAATTGTGCTTCTGTTAAAGTAAATCCAACTGAATTTGGTTCATTAAATTTTTTTCTATTACCATCTGCTTTCAGTTTTAAATTCCCTACACCTTGTAATCTATTAAATATCAATTTCACAGGAGAAATATCTAAATTTGAATCCGAACCTTGAACTTTTCCGTTTTTATACATAAAGTTGGTATTATATTTTTCTTCTTCTTTATAATTAATATCCTTATGCCTATCCTTTATATCTTTTGTTTTACTTGTTATTTTTTGAGACGTTATTCCATATAACAATTTTTCTTTCAAATTATATATACCTTCAGTTGTTTGATATAGCGTATTATAATGGTTTTCATCAACATTTGTTTCTATAGTAAAATCAACAATCCGCTCTTTCACATAAGCATATCCATCATCACTCGCAGACATAGCCTTTCTCATATCCCCTTCATCCAAAGCTTTGACAAACGGCTCATAATCTATCTTTTTTTCACCAAAACTACACGCACCTAATAGAATCATTACTACCATCATAATAATTATTTTATTAATTAATCTTTTGGTCACATTAATCACCTACATAATTAAAATGTCTTTGATAGTTCAAATAGTCTTCTTTTATTTTATTATTACTTTTTTTATCATTAAAGCTTACAAATATTTGCTATTGTTTTAAAACATTTTCTTTCTTTACACTTACAGCTATTCTTATTTCTAATAGTCCCATAGATCCTTTCTTTGAATCTTTTATAGCATTAAAGTGCAATCCAATTGAGCTACCAATAAATTCATCATATTCTAACTTTAATTTATCGTTTAGTACTTGTTGAAACTGAGATTCTGTTAGACTATAACTAACAATATTCGGTTCATCGAATCCTTTTGTATCTTCTGACGGTTTTAAATCTTTTATTCCCTGTAAGCGATCCATAATTAATTTAACAGCGGACACATCAAATGCTGTTTTTACCGTCTTAACTTCCCCACCTTCATACATAATATTAGTATGATAAATTTCTTCTTCTTTGTAATTACTAATATCCGCCTTTTCTTTTTCATTTTTAATATTTGTAGCTATTTCCTCCGTTGTTTCTCCAAATAATTTTTTCTCAATCGTATTATAAATCCCCTCTGTTGTTTGATAGATTGTTTTACTATGAGTACCGTCTTCTTTTTCCTCAAAAATCCCATATATGCTTCTCTCTTTCACATAAGCATACCCATCATCACTCGCAGACATAACCGTCTTCATATCACCTTCATCCAATGCCTTTACTAATCTCTCATACTCTATCTTCGTCTCCCCAAAACCACATCCACTTAATAAACTTGATACTATTGACAGAACTATCATCATCTTAGCTTTCTTCTTGAACTTCATACTGACACCCTTATTCAATCAAAATAAGCTTTCCTCTTTCCATTTTGGAAGAGGAAAGCTTATTTCCTTTTAAATTTATTTTTTCCCCTTTATTTCTAACTCTTGTGCTTGTTGTTGCTTTTTATTTTTTTCAATTACTTTTTCAACAAACTCATTCCGCCACATTTTAAACTTAGCTGCGAATTGACCTTCAATTTTATTTCGATACCCTTCAAATTTAACCTCTGCAATATCCGCGTGGTTAAATAATTTATACGTCTCTTCGGTTAAACCCACTGGATGCAACACTCCGCCATAATCATAGAATGTGTTTTCATCAAGTAATAAACCTCTCGTAGTGATTACATACTCCACATCTTCCTCTTCTTTAAGACCCAATCTCACAACACTTCCTAAAGGTAATACTTTATCCATATAGTCTTTCATATTAATTCACTGTCCCTTTTAGTACGCTAATTTTCTCTTCTATTTTTTGTCTTTTTTTCTCTAATTGACGAATACGATCAATAAATGCCTCACGTGTTTTTCCTTGTAATGTACTATCAATACTACTCTCTAACCTTCTAATATCCCCTGTTAAAGATGCAGCTGCTTTTTCCAATTGCACTACAACGTTTATAATTTGTTCTCGTCCACCACTAGCTGGAAATGTACTATGAACTCTTGACATTATTGTATGTAAATCCACCTTCATTCCCCTCTCTTTTAAATTTATAAACTTGGAGTTTTAATAATATGAAACTGCTCCTAATTCTTCGTCTTTTGCAAACATAGAAAATACCGCTTCGGAAACATCGTCGTTTAATTGCTTTAAATCTTTCGATAACTCCTTCACATCTTTAGCAATTTCACCTAATAAAGAACGGTTTATCCCCCTGCTGTTATCATTCATAAAGAGATTTAATAATGAGTGACGATGACTTAATATATGTTCAGATACAATTGCAGCTATATTTGTATCAACCACAAAATCTCCCTTAAATAAATCTAGTAAATCTTGCACATAAGAAACTGCTACTTCTTTTGCAATTTCTAAAATTTCACTTGTAGCTAAATATACTACAACACTTCCAGCTAAAAAGTTTATAGCAGTATTAAATACAGACTCTAGTACTTCTAAAACTTTTTCCTTACATTTCGCTAAAGTTGTTTCAATCCACTCTATAGCGGTATCTACTGCACCCTTAATTTCAATTGTAGCCATTATACTAAATTGGATTGCTTCTCCTGTAATTTGAGATTTTAGCCCTTCATACTTTGTATTTAACCTTGAAAACCCTTCTTGAACTTTATCTCTTAGCTTTTCAAGCTCCTTACTACCTTGTACAATGTCCGAGTAACCTAATATTCCACCTATAATAGTAGAAATTGGCGTTGCACTTAGTATTAAATTAATTGCAGTTCCAGCTACCTTTTCTTCTTCTATAGAAACTTTCCTATGAAATACATCATGTATAGTTCCTGTGTATATAGCCCCAGTAGATTGAGAAAACTCCATAAAACCTGGGATAATATCCCACCCCGTGTCGTTATCACTTGCTAGTTTATCAATCCATATTAGGTGCCCACTTTCATCATAATCCTTCTCTGTAAAAGCATATGAGTGTCCTGCTTGGTTCGAAATTTTATACATTCTTCCCGGAAGTGTGAAGTCTGCTGCCTTTATCCCAATATGTAGTGGATCATTCTGATTAATGATATTCCGAACATTTTTCATATCAAAGCCATTACCAAACTTATCTACATCTCGATTTAAAACTGGTGCTGGATTTAGCGCTAAAACATCAATATCGTCTTCTTGATGCCTTAATGCTACTGTATTTGCAATACCTCCGCCCAAAGAATGTCCTGTTATACTAATGGTTTTACCATCAGCATATTGTTTCACTTTTTCGTAAAATGCCTCTCCTTGATCATATTGTTTTACTTCTAACTCATGTTCCCAATCGTTAAACACTAATTTATTTGCATTGGTTAAATTGTGACCACCTATCTCTGCATCTACTACTATATCACTATTGTTGTCTTTTCCAGGTTCCGTCCCAACATATGAAATAATAACTTCTCCTGTTTTATTATCTTTAAATGCGTAAGCAGCAAATCCGGTGTCTTTATCTTCTGCAGAATCTATTAGTCTTGCATTAAATTTTTTTTCTAAGAGATCTTCGTTTTTCTCTTGGGCATCCTCCCCAATATTATTATACGGTTCTTTGCCATCTCTAAAATTATATATATCTTGCCCAGCGAGCTCTAACTTTCCCATATCAGAGGTTATTCTTAAATCCTCTTTTTTCTCCACACCTTTCTTCAAAAAAAATCAGCTCCCTTAGAATGATTTATTATTTTGAAAAGACTTTTCATAATTCACATAATCTTGCTTAGCTTCCTGATCATTATCCTTTTTACTACTAAAATTCACAGATATTTGCTGAGTATGTGTTAATAATTTTCCCTCACTATTTCTCTTTTCATATACAATTGAAATTATTAATTGTATTATTTGCATTGGATGCTGTTTCGTATCTTTAGAATCGTTAAAATTAAATACAATTGATGCTGTTTCAAAACTATCATATTGCAAATTCAATTTATCGTTAATTATTTCTTGAAATTGTGATTCCGTTAACGTAAAACCAACTGTATTTGGTTCATTAAATTTCTTTTTATTTCCATCTATTTTCAGTTGTAAATTCCCAACACCTTGCAATCTATTAAAAATTAGTTTTACATGTGAAACATCCAAGTTCGAATCAGAACTGTAACCCTTTCTATCTTTATACATGAACCTAGTGCTATATTTTTCTTCTTCTTTATATTTATTATCCTTATGTCTATCTTTTATGTTCTTAATATCACTTGTTATTTTTTGAGTGGTTTCTCCATACAATAAATTTTCTTTCAAATTATATATACCTTCAGTAGTTTGATATAGTGTATTATGAATTCTGTCATCACCATTTTTTTCTGTCGTAAAATCAATAACCCGTTCCTTCACATACGCATACCCATCATCACTCGCAGACATAACCTTTCTCATGTCACCTTCATCCAAAGCTTTGACAAATGGCTTATAATCTATTTGCTTTTCCCCAAAACCACATCCACTTAATAAACTTGCCACTATTGACACGACTATCATCACCTTAGCTTTCTTCTTTAATTTCATACTGTCACCTCGTTAGTTACTCTAGGCATTTTTAGTTTCATTATGTTCCCTTTTTGATAGTAATACACTTCATCTTTACCTAATGGCGCTTCGTTGCTTATATATTTTATATTGAAGATACTTTGATCATTTAATGGCATTGCGATAATTGCTGCTGTTAGTTTACTTCTCATTTTCATAGGTAGAGCTTCACGATTTCGGTCCATGTAGTCGTGGTGACCTGCTAATACAAAGTAAATACCTACTGTACGAGATAAATCAATTAAAGTCGCTGCTTCCTCCATTTCTAAATACACAAATTTGCTAAACTCTTCAACATTTGTCATGATAATGAGTTGTTTTGTGAATGCAGGAATTTCTCTACCTTCTTGTCTTGCTTGTGCTAATTCAAAAGCTCGTTCGCGAATTACTTCTATCCAATACTTCGCATGCATATTTATTTCATTTTCGTCTACAATGTAGTGCGTCACATTGTCTTTATATTGAACGAAACTATACTCTGCTGTATCCACTAATGTCACACTTTCAAAATAATCTTTATTCAATTGAGATAGGATACTAGATACAATTTGTTTTCCCATACTATCATCTACACTATAAATCATTAAATGATCATTCACCGCAATATCATGAGCTACTACTTCTACATTTGCAAAATCAAGCCCCATTGGAATTCTTCCTGCTTGTAGAGCTTTTGTAACGTCTTTATTTTTACGATACGTAGCAATATCAATCACTTCTGGCATCATTGGAATTGCCTTCGGACGTTCTCCATCCCATTCTCGATCCATATCATTTGCTTCTTGTTGTAATAATTGAATTTGTTGTAGTTCATCTTCTGCTTTCGTAGGTAATGCAGCCTGGAATAATGTAGGAGATTCTAATTTTATTAACGCTCTTCCTGCTGTTTCTTCCACTTTTATATCAGATCTCCCTACAATACTAGCTACTTCACTCTGATCAATCATATATAGACAAGTTTGGATTTTAATATTATTGTACAATTGAATTCTAAGTGCGTTTTGTCGTCCTGCACTTATTAAAGTATGAATTCCTAAACTAGCACCATCTCGGACAATTTGCATAATTAGCATTTCAAAGCTCTCATAGAATTTTGCTTCTTTTACTGCATCATAATTATCGATTGCAATAATAATATGTGGTATTTCTTTCCCACTTGCCTTTTCATACATTTCAATACTCGCAACGTCATATTCACTTAATAGTCGTTTACGATTTTTCATTTCTTGAGTTAATCTTTCAACAAACTTTAAACATTTTTCTGATTCGTCAATTGTAATCGTATCCGCTACATGAGGTAATCCTTTTAAAGGTAGAAGACCATTTGTTCCAAGGTCCACTAAATACACATGCAAATGCTCCGGACTATGCTGACGAGCTACATCCATAATGACTGATTGTAAGAATGTTGATTTTCCGTAACCTGGGCTTGAGAAGACTGCTACGTGTCCGTCTTTACTAATATCTAATGTTAATGGTGTTTGTGATTGCAATTCAGGCTGGTCTAATAAACCAACTGTTGCTTTTAATGGTTTCTTTTTTTTCGTCCATGCTTCTTTGAACTGAATAGCGTGTAAGTCTTGTAAATATACGCTTTCTGGAAGTGGTGGTAACCACGGTCTAGCTAACGCTTCAATTTCATTTATTTCTGCGTAATCATGAATGTAGTCAATGACAGCATCTAGTTCAGATGGTACGCTTATTACTTCTTTACTACTACCAAGTCCACTTAAGTCTTCACTTAATATTTCATATTGCCCTAGATCATTTATTGCATAGATCGTTGCGTCTAAATGTTCTTTATCCTCTTTATTTTCTACATAGTCCGCCCCGCTCCAAGCTGATTGGAATAGTTCATAAATTTCATTATTCCCAACTTGTAAGTAAGCACGTCCTGGTAATGTAATTTCAGCTGCATCTGGTGTTTTTAAAATTTCATTACTATCTGACGTATTTTGAACTTTTAATGCTAGTTTGAATTTCGAGTTACTCCAAATTTGATCATCTACAACACCACTCGGTTTTTGTGTAGCTAATATTAAATGGATTCCGAGCGAACGACCGATACGCGCTGTTGAAACTAACTCTTTCATAAACTCTGGTTGTTCTGACTTCAATTCCGCGAATTCATCACTAATTAAAAATAGATGTGGCATTGGTTCACTTACTAAGCCTTCTTTATACAGTTTTTGATACTGATTAATATGGTTGACATCATTTTCTCCAAATAATCGTTGTCTTTTTTGTAATTCGGCTTTAATTGATGCGAGCGCTCTCATACTTTGTGCTCCATCTAAGTTTGTAATTGTTCCTAATAAATGCGGTAAGTTTTTAAATAAATTCGCCATACCGCCACCTTTATAGTCAATTAGTAAAAAGGCAACTTCGTAAGGATGGAAATTGACTGCTAGAGATAAAATATACGATTGTATAATTTCCGACTTACCTGAACCGGTTGTACCTGCTATTAAGCCGTGTGGCCCGTGAGCTTTTTCATGTAAGTTTAAGTTTACGATATCTTCTTTACCACGTAATCCAAGTGGCACAGCTAAAGATTTATGTGCTGCATTTTTCTCCCAGCGCTTTGTGATATTCAGTTCTTTTATTTTTTCAACACCGTACATTTCTAAAAATGTTACGCTTTCTGGAATACTATTTTTTAAGTTTTGCAAATGATTTAACGGTGCTAGCGCTCGTGAAACATCTTCTAAATTGAAACCTTTCGGTACGTGATTTAGTTTAAATTGACGGTTAACAAGCTCTCCTTGTTCTAATATGATGTTTCCTTGCTTTGCATCTCTTATATCTATTACCGTTTTCACGTGTTCCGGTAAACTTTGCATAACATCTTGTACGAAAACAAGTGATACACCTAATTGACTCGGATCATCATTAAAGAATTCCATAACAACATGGTCTAGTATTAGTTTTTCATCTGTAATGAGAACGACATAGTGCGGTGCAAAATACATTTTTTCATTAGTTGAACTCTTTTCGTCTAGTTTTAATTTTCGTTCTTTCAATATTTGATACAAACTATTTAACACTTGATCACGGCTACGATCATGGTATACAAATCCACGTACATTTATATCGCGAACACTTCCATGAGGTAACCAGCGCATCCAATCCCATTTTTCTTTTTCTTCTTCAGGAAAAATAGTAATAAACTGCAAGTCATAATAACTATGGAATAAAGCCGTTTGTGCAACTAATAATTGTAATTGCTCTAACACTAAAGAGCGTTGTCCAATATAACCCACTGGTCCATTCATTAAATCTGTTACAACTGGTACATCTTCCAATGAAAGATAACGTTGTCTTAGTTCACGTGCTATATCAATTAATTCATCTTTCGTTTGACTAAATTCTTCTTCATTAAACTGAATTTCAAAACTCGTATTAGCTTGCCCTGTACCAACGCTAAATGTTAAGAAATCATGATGTTGCATTGTTTTTTCATAAATACGTGGATTTACTTGAACAGCCATATTACGTATAACCTCAACATTTGGATTATGATAATGTAATGCATGACGCTGTTTTTCACTTTCTGCATGTAAATCTTTCGTTTTTTGTTTTATATACTCTCTATAGCTTTTATCACGTTCAACGATGTCGATTTTATATTGCTTTAAATTTTTTATATAAGATGTGACAGAAACAATGATCGTTACTAATGTCATTGCAATGGATGCGATAATAAACATTCCATATTTCATAAAGATAGCAAGTAATACTGTTACGACAATCATGACAAGGGCAGGTGCAATAATTCTCGCCAAATGCTCAGTCGGTTTTGACGGCATGCTTGAAGGTTTTGCAATTGTCATTTTCTCTTCTGGTTCACGGTAAATAATACGTGGTGAACGATGATAGTCTGGATAACCACTTTGATAATTCGTTTCTGATTCTACTAAAATAGGTAACGTAGATTTCACTTTATCTTCTGAAGACAATACTTGAATATCTTCACTGCCTATCTCCACTAAAACGCCATCAAAATATAATTGGTCTCCTGCTTCTAACATAGCGCTATCTTTTAGCCTTGTATAATTATGAAATACTTCCCCGTCGTATACGTTCACTTTAAATGAATCGTGCAGCGTTTCACGAGATAGCATTATATCTACACTACTACCGGTAATAGAAATATCATCATAACTGTTTTGACTGAATGTAAGAGAATGCTTTGTTCCGATATCAAACACTTTAGTTGTGCCAACAATAGATATAAAGATTTTCAAGCTCACATCTTTCGTTTTTCCAATCTCAAATTCCTTATTGAATTCTATTAATTGATTTTGTATCATCCAAGCGTTTACTTCATTATTCCACTTTAACTCTACTTCTTGTTCTAAACTTGGATTCGTAATATCATTTGTCCACTCTTTTCCAATCGACACTATTGATTGCTCAGTTGGATGTAATGTGCACTTATATATTTTGTCTCCATAAGTCAATACTAATAGTTGCTCCATGCGTGTTCACTGCTCCTTTTCAACTGTCTCATCAAGTGCTTTCTTACTCTTTTTTCTCTGTGTCCGACAAATTTTTATCGCTGGATGTATTGCCATATTTCTTTTCATATTCATCTAATTGTTGTTCATATGTTTTTTTCTTTTGATCACGCTCTTCTCCTGACAAGTCCGGATTATTTTTCAACGCATCCATTTGTTGAAGAAGGCCGTACATAATAAGCTGCGGATCATCCAGGGTTTTAGCTAAATCTAATGATCTATCAAAATCACCTTTTCCGTTATACATCCAATAAAGTAAATACTTTTCATCACTTTTCAAACTAATGTTTTTCATAACCGCCTTCTTTTGATTTTCAGGCATTTTTTCAGCTGTAATGTATGCAAATGCTAACTCATATTTAGATGCAATTGGTAATGATTCAAATTCTTCTTCATTTAATTGCGTAATTACTTTGTCATAATCAGTTGCTATGAAATTCGCATTTGCTTCTAATAATTTATTTTGATAAGGAATTTTTATAAAAGTGAAATATATTAAAGGAGCAGCTAAAACAACTGTCGCCGCTATGAAGGAAAAAGCTAAATATTTAAATGATTTGTAGCTCTTTTTATGTACTAACTGCATATTTTTTTCTGTTTTTGTTTGTTCCTTCTCAAAGCTGTCATCAAGAAATTGCAGTAATGCATCTATACTTTCCATTTGAGAAACTGTCTGTTCAAATGTTGTTTCTTTTGCATCTTTTAGTAACCCAGCATACAAATCATCAAAATTGTGCTTTTGGGAGAATAAAGCGATAATTAGACACTTATATTGTGTTAAAAATTGCTCTTCTAACAACGGGGTTGGTGGAACAATATCTCGAATTCCTCTATGTATAATACTTGGCATTAAATTAGCATTAAAAACTATATTGTCTGGATGTAAAAAGAACGTGATTCTTTTATTTAAATATTTACGAAACTGCGCAACATTTCGAAGTAGTCTTAATTTCTCATTTCTTCCAAAACGGCTAAGATTGTCCCACTTATATAATTTTTTATCTACTTGATATAGAAACGTAAACATATCATCCGTTTCTTCTATTGTTAATGGTACAAATTCAGATGATACGCCCGTAATTATATCGAATTGACGGAAGTCTTTTATACGTGTTTGAGATTTGGTCATCTCCAATTTCCAATTTTCTTTTTCTATTTGAAATTGATAGTTCATTGCATCAATTTGAATTATTTTTTCCGTCATGTTTATCCTCTTCTCCTTTTCTTTATAACCCGTAATAACTTATTTTCAAATAAATATAAGTAAAAAAATTTTTTTATAAAACTTGTAAAATATCTCCATTTGTTATTTGGTGATCGATTAAACGATCATTATCTGTTAAAACAATTGACTTATTCTTTACTTTAATTACAAAATGTGAACCTTCATGATTATCCACATTTAGCGTATCTAATAAATTTTTCAATAAATATTTAATAGATTGATGATTCGGAATACGTAAATCATATGTATTTCCATTCCATTTACTAAAATCTACCGTTACATTAATATGCGTTTGTATCGCCATTACTTTACCTCCAACTTTTGCGAAGAACCGTATAAATACCGATGCAAATAAGTACAATGCCACCACCAAATAATAATATGATTGTTGTACCAATTGGCTTTTCGTTCATTGTTTCATTACTCGCTACTTCATCTGCACTTTTTCTCACAACGTATTCACTGCTAAACAAACTATTTTTCATATCTTTCACACTATTATTTTCTTTTTGTTTTATAAAAAGAGAATCTCGTAAAGCTTCCATATCTTTTTGTTCTTTCTTTTTCTTTTTCTGAATTTCTTCTTCTATGTCTTTGCTAAATAACTCAATTGATGCTTTATCTAATTCTGTTTCCTTATGTTCTTCTTTATTTTTTTCTTGGTCGCTTTCTTCAATTCGATCCACTTTAAACTTAATCTTCCCATCATCACCAAGATAACTGTCCGCCGCGCTCCTTATCGGTAGCGCGACAAACAGTAAAAGGATAGAGAGAAATGATAACTTAGCCACTATGCTCCATTGTTTGATCATTTACTTCTTTTTCCTCCCATTTCTTATGCCATACAAATAGATTACTAACTAACCCTATAATGGCAATTACAAACAATACGATAAAAATAACTTTCCCCGTATCTTTACCGCTAATAAAATCATTTAGAAAACTTTCTATATACTGAAGTGGTGAAAATTGACGTACCTTTCCAACTGATGACATTTGATCTACTTTACTTCCAACTGCTTCAGTTAAAAATAGGTACATACTTAAAAATACTAATAGGATAAACATCCCTACCATTTTTATTTGTCGCAATAAATATGTTGAAACCAATACAAACGCCATCATAATGATTGTGATAAACGCAATCCATAGTAAACTTTGATCCTGACCAAACTGTAAAAGACGTCCAGAAATGATACCTATACTAATTCCTTCCACAATTGATATACCGAATGCTACTACTGTAGTTGGTACATTCATATCAATTAATGAGAATTTCTCTTCAAAATGATCTAATTGCGTTCGTTTCTTTTCTTGATTCGCAATTGCGTATGCTGTAAATAACGCAACAATAAAACAAGTTAATACGATTAAATATGGTGTAAAAGCATTACCAGCTACAATGACTCCATCATTTTGTTTTTGAACTGGGCTAGATAAAAATTGATATAACATTTCATTTTGGCGATCACCAATTCGGCTATTAGCCAAAATTTTAGTAAAGTTTTTGGAGAATGTTTTATCATCTTCCATTTTCTTTGTAAAGTCATTTAATAATGAATCAGCTTTTGAAACAATTGTCGTTCCGCTGTCTTGAATTTCTTTTGCTTGTCCATTAATTTGATCAAATGTTTTATAAACATCGTCTGAAGTTGCTAAACTATGCTTCGAACTCTCGACCAATGATTGACTTTGTGACATTAATGATTTAATACCTGAATCTAACGATAAAACAGCTGTTTGCTCACCAGTATTATTTGTTGTTAGCACTTGCTGTTCTTCAACTAGCTTTAAGCTACTCTCACGCCATTTCGCTAAACCTTTTAAATATTCCCCTAAATTTTCATTCATACTAGTTGCTTGTTGCGTCGTTACATTTAATTTCTCTGCTAGTAACATTGAATTTTGATCCGCACTCGTAATGAATTGTTGATAAGAGTCTATTTTTTGCTTTAAACCTGTCATATCTTGCTTAACTTCTGCCGTAATACCTGATGAAACAAGGTTTGAAATTAAATCAATTAAGCTTTGTTTATTTAATACATAGTACAAAGATTGTTCAGTTGCAATTGCCTCTAAGCTTCCCTCTTCTAGCTTAGAACCTACATCTTGCGTTCTTAAATCAATCCCATAATACATTTCGTATAAACTAATTAAACTTTGATAACTTTCAACTGTATCTACTGCTTCTTTTATTAATACACTAGATATATTTTTTGTTAATTCTTCTGATTTTTGATGTACAACTTGATTCGTTGTACTTTCAATAACTTTACCGTTATCTGTTCCCGGTTCGCCTCCTGGATTTCCTCCGGTTCCGTTATCTGTCCCCGTTCCGCCTCCTGGGTTTCCTCCGGTTCCGTTATCTGTCCCCGTTCCGCCTCCTGGGTTTCCTCCGGTTCCGTTATCTGTTCCCGTTCCGCCTCCTGGGTTTCCTCCGGTTCCGTTATCTTTCCCTTTTCCGCCTCCTGGGTTTCCTCCATTATTCCCTGTTGTGTTTTCCATTTTTTTGATAATAGGCTTTTTAGCATTGTGTACTAACGGCATTATGCCATACTGTGATTTATGAACCACATTTTCCACCTTGCTATTTTCCGTTTGTGTTCCTTTATCTTCTTTGTTAGGTTTTTCTTTTTCAGGACTAGTTTCTTTTTTATGAGTCCCACTCAATTCCCACTGCCACATTACAGGAGAGAAAACATCTATATTGATGTTTGGATCTTTTAACTTCACATGCAAGCTAATCTTTATATCCCCTTCATTACGAGGAGCTATTGTAATTTCTCCTGCTTCGCTTTGAAGAAAATCACTTGTACGATCCTCACCATCAATATGTAAGAATCCTGTACTTCCATCTAGTTCAAATTCTTCTGGAATCTTTATCTTCAAAATTTGCGGAGATTCCATTTTAATTACTTTAGCAGTATCACTAAATGTAGTTCCATCCTTATAAAGACTATCCTTCACTTCTTTAATGGCGTTTCCTAAAGATATTTTATTTACAGAATCATAATAAAAATTATTTTCTTTATTATATTTTTTTGTAAATTGAATTACATTTTGCATTTGTAATTTCGTTGTATCTGGCAAATCACTTTGAACGATTTCTTCCATGTTTAAACTAGGTAATTTTACAATTAAATTTTCGATTTGTTTCTTTATTCGAGCGTCTGGTTGTTTCATTAATGTATTTATAAAGATCTCTTGCTTTCCATCGTTCGACATAGATTGCTTTAATTTTTTAATTACCGTCTCTTGAATATCGCTCTCTAACTTCCCTGCCAGTTCTGTATCATATTCTGACACTTGTTTTTTTACATCTGTTAAATGTTTTTGAATTGCTGAAGCATCAGCTAAAATATTTGGTTCTTTCTCTGAAAGCGTAAATTGATTTGTAATCACTTTATTAGCAGATTCTAATGCACCTAACTGCTTTAAAACATCGCCTGTATTCATTTCACTCATGTATTGATTAAATTGACTCGTAAAATTATTCGCTAACAGATTATTATCAGATTGCATTTTTTGGAAGTTATTAAACCCTTCTAAGTAAGTATTGTTAGATTTATTCCCTTCATCTAACACTTGACCGAAACCTTTTAATACATCCTGAAATCCTTTAAAACTATTAACAGAAACCCCAGTATAATCTTGCACTGTTTTAAATTGATTTGTGTAATTTGCTAAAGGACTATGTACATCTTTTTTGTACATAGTTGTTTGAACGTTTCCTTTTTCAATTATTTTCCCTATATTATCTTGTGCACCTTGCAACTTACCGATAATACTTGCAAAATAAACGTCGATGATTTGCTTATTGAAATCTTCTAAAATTGTAGACGCCGTATTCTCAGCCTCAGCTTTCAAATCGTTATTCCCAGTTGCATTTACTTTGTAGTTTAACGTTAATTTCTCTGGTAGTTCTGAATCAATCGCAACTGCTTTCCTAGAAAAATCGTTTGGTATAACAATCATCATGTTGTAATTATTATTTTTCAAACCATTTTCTGCTACTCCGCGACTAACTACGTACCATTCTTGTTTCGTATTTTTATTTACATTTTTAACAAATTGATCTCCAAACGCTATTTTATTGCCCTCAAATACAGTGCCCTGATCTTCATTTACCAACGCAACTGTCATTTTTGGTGTAGTATTCTCATTAGCTTTCTTAACATTTTGATTTAATGCTAAATAGGAGACCCCTGTTGATAGTACAAGAGCTAAAATAATAAACAACAAGATGCTCCATCTGAACTTTTTCACTACTTATCACTCCTGCGACCGCGAGTCTATTAATTGAAAGACTTCGTATCTTACTCTAGTTTTAAAGTAATTTAGCCATACAACGTATGGTTGCATGGCTAAATTATATATTTCTTTTTATCTGTCTTATTGTAGACCGAAATTACGAGAAAGATCTTCGTCATGTCTAGCAACAGCCTCTGCAGTTTTATTAAGCTGCATATTAATTTCTTGTAATAGCTGTGCGAAGTTTTGTACTTTTGGTTTTAATTGATTGAACTGTTGGTCAAAACCTTCAAAAGCACGACCTTCCCATTCTCCTCTTAATTCATTTTGTAAGTTTTGTAGCTGACGTAAAATGTCCTCAATTTGATTTGCACCTTGTCCATATCGAGTCGCTTTTGATTTAAGCTCCTCTGGTGACATACGAATTTGTCCTGCCATTATTAAATCCCCCTTAAAATTTAAAAATAGTAAAATTAACCAATAATCAATTCTACAAATTGATTATATCAATAATTTAAAAATTTCTAAACAAAAAAATGATATTTTTCCAAAATTTATCTTTTACTATAATAACGATATATTGTATAATATAAATTTTGTTATTTTTTAAGAAACTACTATTACTTTAAAATAGAAATCAATTAAACAAATTCTACAAATGTTATTCTTAACAATAGAAAAACAGATTTCCTAAAATGAATGCGTATATTTTCCATTAAAAAGTTTGATTAAAATTCTATTAGAATTCTTTAATTAAAAGAAATACAGCCTCGCAATTTTTCTCACTTCAAAGTCATAATTACCTGTCTTTCAACAAACCCAAGTTCTTCGTACATCTCTCTCGCAAAATTCCCAGCAAATACATTTAATCGAATTTCTGAATATTTCTCCTTCAATTCCTTAATACCGGCCTCCATCAGTTCTCGTGATATCCCTCTCCCACGATACTCTGGAAAAACGTATAGCTCATATATAAATCCAAGTTTTTCACGAGAAAAATAGTCAGTATTTTCCCCTACTAATATCCACCCTAATATTTTATTTTCTTCTTTAGTGACTAAATAACATGCTCCCTTTTCTACTATTGGTTTTGTAATTTCAATTGCCTTCTCTGTACTTAATTGGCAATTCCCTCTCGTCCCTTCAAAAAGCGATTGGGCTGCATATTTTAATATTTCATTTGTATCTTCTTGATCCGCCTTTATTATCATTTATCACAACTCCCATCCTTAATAGGCATTACTATCGATTGTTCAAGATTCTCCGCTTCCATAATAATTGCCAGTAATCCATGTTCTGTACTCGTCTCATGAAACTCTCCTTTCTCCCAAAATACAGCTTGTCCAGCTCTAATCTTTACTTTTTCTTTATCTGCCCCACACACATATCCTTCTCCGTCCATAATAAGAAGCAGTTGTGATACAACTGCTTCATGATATCCAATTATTCCATTCTCTTGTAAATGCATAGCACCGATATGTACATTCCCTTGGTGGTTTACTATTTTCGACATTATGAAATTAGATTGAAATACTGTTATGCGCTTTCCCGCTTTTTCACTAAAATCAAAAATCTTCACTTCTAGTCCTCCTTATATGTATAAAACCATCCTTACTGTCTGCATCAAATGTCCTTCAAAGTCTTCTTCAAATTGCTCTAATTCAGCAAAACCTTTCGCTTCATAAAAACGTTTACCTTTTTCATTTGCTGCTTCTACATGTATGTACAGTTTCCGGATCCCTTTTAACGCCTTAATCCCTCTTTGTAATAAAGCACTTCCTATTCCTTTCCCTTGCTGATCTGGTAACAAATAAATCGCACCTAATTCTGCTTCGTTTTGCAATCTAACTGGTGAAAAATTAGCAAATCCTATTACTTCTCCCTCTTCCTCCGCAACGAATAAATGTGTATTTTTAAGACGATATTTCATTTTTTCATCAGAATATGCCTCGTCTAAAAAACTGTCTTGAATCTTTCTCGGAATAATGCCTTCATATGTATCATGCCAAACTACTTTCGCTACTGTTTGTACAGCATGAATATCTTCTTGCTTCATCTCTCTAATTACATATGTCATCTCGATGTCTCCATTCTCATTAAATTATATTCTGCTACTATACTAGAAGAAACGGCAGAACCATTTTCATAATTTACCTTAATTAATTTTAACTTTTCAATCGAAGCTGCTTTAACATCAAAATCCCCATATATATACTCCATTGCGCTTAAAAACTGAGTCGAGTTCAAATGATTCGCTATCGTACAATGCGGAACCCATTTGCCCGGTACATAATATGAATTTGGATTATCATGAAAAGCTTGGAAATGATCATGATAAGAATGATGAAGTGTTAACAATTCATCGGTAAGAGTCGGCGCTAGAAAAATCGTTCCGTTTGTAGGAAAAGTTCCAACAGAAGAAAAATTCACTGCAGCCATTTTCTCTTGAATAGCTACAAACTCCTCTAATTTCTTAGTATATAAATTAACATCTAACTCCTTATAGTCCGCAAGTGTGATATGCGGTTCTACTCCAGCTAATTGATTTGACTCTATTATATTCGTTAGTTCATTTTGCAATTCTATAATCTTATTAGTAAACACACTATCAAATGTTGCAATAATAGCGTACATGCGTCCTCACCCCTTCGTTACATATATTGCTTCCCATTCTTCACGAATCATTCCCATTCGAATAGAATCATAGTATGTTCCGTTATAATATCGGCATTTGCGCATTCTACCTTCTAAAGTCATTCCTATTTTCTCAGCTACTTTCATCATTCGTTCATTACCAGACCACGTCGTGAGCCCTACTCTACCAATCTCCATCTTTTCAAATAATAAATCTCGATATAATGTTAATGCTTCTGTACCGTAGCCACCATTCCAGTATGTTGGATCATAAATAACAATTCCCATCTCCAACCAACGCGTCGGTTTATGTTCCCAATAAAATCCGACTGTACCTATAATTTGACCGTTATTTTCTATAATTAAATTTGATAGAGGTTCTTCTTGTAAACGAGTTAACATCTTTTCTTTATAAGGTGCGTATTCTTGCATTGAGAAAGGGAAATATGGCGCGTCCCACTTCTTCCATTCTGGATTTTCTTCTTTAAATACGAGGCTCCATAATGTTTTTATATTTGATTCTTCAATTGTACGAATTGTAACTTTGTTCCCCTTTTTTATAACGTTTTGCATAATTTCCTCCTACACTCCTCTTTATTTCATATATAATTATAATATTTTTTCAGAAAAATCAAAACAAAACTCTATAATATATTGTTTCATTTTGTTATTTGGCACTTAATATTTATGAAGAAAGTAGTCTTCTAACCTTTAATCTCACCATATTTCAGGAGGAATTTATTTTGGGAAAAGTTCAAGAGATGTATCAACGATTCCAAGAAGATATGAAACGGAATCATACCGCTAAACGAAATGACTTTCAGCATTGTAAAGAATTCCTTCTGTTCACTCATATGTTATTAACTACGGAAGTATCCGAAATAACTGAAAAGTTTCTTGCGCACATTTATAAAACGGAATACCAGAAGATAAAGCCTACATAATAGCTAAAGATGATATATGTGACCGTAACGCAGTTAATAAAAAACAGGAGGTTACATCCCTCCTATTTCAGCTCAATATTTTACTTTCCTTCTTATTTATCTCAAGTAGAATCCCTTTCTCTATCCAGCCTTCTACTCCATTTTTTTTAATTAAATCATACCCTGCGCAGCTACCATCAATGAGAGAAACAATATCCCCTTTTCTAACACCTATTTGCGCACAAGAAATATCGGTTTTCACTGTGTATTCACCTGACTCACGTTGCCTAATATATTCATTTTTCACATTGAGTAATTTATTCGTTTCCTTTTGCTTGCATATTGTGTAATCTCGCCTCTTCTCCACCGGCTCTATGTAATAATACGGATATGTAACCCCTCCCTGCATTGTTGCATCAGCATTAAATTCTGCTGTTGCTTCATAAATTGGAAAATAGTCTACATATGTATAAGAAAACGTATCACCTGTTAGTTTCCTCTGAATGATAAATGCATTTAATTGCCCTGCTTCTTTAATCGCATTCCCGCCGTCAATTGCAATAATTTTTTTCTCCTTATCAATAACTGGATTGTTAGATGGGGCTTCTTCAGAATAGTTCACAACAGGCCAATGCCCAACAACTACATACTTATTAGCTCTATGCGATTTATTAAAAAACTCTGGCATTGCTATCGCATTTTTGCGCGCTGTTTCTTTCCAATCTACTCTATTTTCCAGTCCAGCATGTACAAAAATATAATCTTCTGTTTCAATCGCTGTTGGCAGCTCATTTAGCCAATTTATTTCTTTTGAAAAGTGACTTAACAGTACTTCCTTCACTTCCTGAATTGAAGTATCTTCCTGAATAGAAAAATGTAATTGTTCTAACCATTCATTAAAAATCGAATGCTTTCTCGTACATAAATAATTAATGAGACCTGGATTTTCATTTAGAAGAGCATCAACTAAAACTTCACAATTCCCTTCAACAACGTGAACATTTAAATTACTCTCTACAAGATCCATTACATAGTCTACTACGCCGATGCTATCGCTTCCTTTCTCACAAAGGTCTCCATTAATAATTAAATAATCTTCATTCTTAAAGTTAACTTTATGTAGTAATTCTTTTAAAAGGTTCAATTCTCCATGAATATCAGACATTATGATAACTCTAGCATTATTAGGGATAGATAGTTTCTTTATTTTCTCCAAGTATAAACGCTCCAATCATTTTCTTTCTTTATACAAAATAAATTATAAACCTTTCTAAATGAAATAGGTTCTATATTATGTCATATAGAACCTATCTTTCTTTATAATTTTTTATGAAAAGAATAACTTACCTTATCATACCCTTCCCTTTCATAAAAACGATGAGCATCAATTCTAGGAAACGCTGATGTTAAGTCGATAGACTCACATCCATTTTCCTTTCCCCAGTTCTCTATATAAGAAAGTAATACATTCCCATATCCTTTTGAACGATGTGCTTCTGCTGTTACAAGGTCATATACGAAAACGTGCTTCTTATTATAAAAGTTCGTACAAATTGCTACACCGGCAAGGCCAACAACTTCATCATCTTCATTACGTAACGAAAATAGTTTATAATTTTCTTCTTTCATTTTTCGAAATAAAAAGCCTGCTTCCTCTTCGGAAAGCTGTGTTCGTAATTGCTGTAAAATAGGTAATACTTCATGTAATTGTGCTTCTGTTACTACTTCTTTAACATTCATTTGAACTCTCCCCTAACAATTTGTATAATTTTCTAAATGTTATATCATTATTATAGGGAGTATCTGCCCTTCACTTAAGTGACAGTTTAATTATTTTTTATAAGTCCAGTTTTAAAGGAGAGTTCTTACTATGGATTTTACTATCCCATTGCAATTAGAAAGCAATACACCTATTTACTTACAAATTTACGAATTTATAAAATATGAAATTATACAGGGAACTATTTCTGTTGGTACACGTCTTCCCTCACATAGAAACTTAGCGTCACAACTTAATATTAGCCGCATTACTGTTGAATCAGCTTATCAACAATTATTAGCTGAAGGTTATGTAGAAAGTAAACCGAAGCGTGGTATTTTTGTTGCAAATGTCGATATTGACGTTATCCCGAATAAAAAATTAAATATGGCAAAGGAAAAGAGCAATTTAATAGAAGATCCGTTTGAATATGATTGTAGCCAAGGTCTTATTGATCAAACTGCTTTTCCGATTACAAACTGGAAAAGAGCGTTACAAGAAGCAATACTAAAGTACGAAAATGCGTTATTTGCTAAAGAAGACCCACAAGGTGAGTTCGTTCTTCGAGAACATATTTCAACATATTTATATCATGCGCGCGGTGTATATTCTTCACCTGATCAAATTGTGATTGGTGCCGGAACACAGCCACTTCTTTGGCTACTAATTCAACTGCTTGGTCCTACAAAAGAGTACGGCATTGAAAATCCTGGATTTCACCGTATACATGCAATTGTTAAAAGCTGCAATCAACAAATTCATCCCATTCCATTAGACGAAAAAGGGATTCGTATTTCTAACTTATACAATACAAATTCCAATGTCGCATACGTTACGCCATCACATCAATTTCCGCTTGGAATGATTATGCCTTTATCTAGAAGATTGGAATTGTTAAAATGGGCCAATGATCGCGATGGATATATTATTGAAGATGACTATGATGGGGAGTTCCGTTACACAGGTAAACCAATTCCGTCTTTACAAAGTCTTGACTCAAATGAACGTGTTATTTATATGGGGACTTTCTCAAAATCTTTTTTACCTTCTTTACGAATGGGATATGTTGTTTTACCACCGCATCTTTTAAAAACGTATGAAGCGTTGCAAGGTATTTTTAAACAAACAGTCTCTACTACACAACAACTTGCTTTCGCTAATTTTATACAAAGTGGAAATTGGGAACGTCATATTAACCGCAGTCGTACGTTATATAAAAGAAAACATCATACATTAGTAAAATTCATTGTGAAAGAAATGGGTACTAATGTTCAAATTCTTGGTGAACAATCAGGTCTTCATATTGTTCTACGTATCCATAACAATATGAATGAACAAGAACTTATTGAATCAGCTAAGAAACAAAGTATTAAGTTATATCCACTTTCTCCCTATGATTTTGTAAATGATTTACGCAAAGAACCTTACGTATTACTCGGTTTCGGTAGTATTCCCGAAAATAAAATTGAAACGGTAGTAAACTTATTGAATGAAGCTTGGTTTCCTAGTTAAAAGAGAATTTGCTAACGCTGAGTTTAACTCGCAATACAATAACAATTCAACAAAACAAAAAAGAAGATTGTCCAAAATAGCTTTTTGGACAATCTTCTTTTAGTTAATCACCTGATCGAGCGGTCCTTCCCGGACGCTTAACACCAGTTGTTTCTGTTGAATAAGAAGCTTCAATTATAGCAGTTGGATCTACAGAGAGAACGAGATCTTTCATTTTCGGATAAATGAAACGGTTTGTAATACAATAAATGATTCTCTTATGCTCTCCTAAAAAACCACCTTCTCCATGTAGATACGTAACGGATAATTGCAATTCTTTCATAAGTAGATCGCCTATTTCTTTATTCTTACCAGAAATAATCATGACGCTCTTTCCTTGATTAATGCCATCTAATATGAAATCAATCATCTTCGTAACAATATAGAAAATTGCTAATGAGAACATCGCTTGTTCGATTGAAAATAAAATGGCCACAAAAATGAAAATAACTGCATTTACAGCAAGTAAAAATGTGCTAATCGGTACCTTAAAGTGTTTGTTCATCCAAACTGCTAACATTTCTGAGCCATCTATTGCTCCGCCCATTTTCACTACAATCCCTACACCAATTCCAAACAGTACGCCACCATAAAGTACAATTAATAGTTCAGAAGTTGTAATCGCTGGAAATGGTTTTAAATAAATCAATCCGAGTGTTGTAACGACATTCGCATACGATGTACGTATAAAAAACTTCTTCCCCATTACTTTTGCAGTAAATAGTAAAATAGGAATATTAAGTCCTAAAAACACGCCATACAGCGGTAATCCTGCAACTTTATTTGCCATAATAGCAATAGCCGTTACCCCACCATCTACTAGTCCATTAGGCGCTAAAATTAGTTCTAGTGAACCCGCTACAATAATGGAACCAATTGTTAATAATACGTATTCAAATACTCTCTTCATTCATTACCCCCAAAACTTATATATTTTCTTAGTATTATTTTAACGTAATCTTACTACTAATACAAAGATATCAGTTTATATACACAGAAGTTCCACCTTTACAGTGATTTTTATGTAATTGATTTAAAGCCTAATAGAAGAAACACACTTACATATTACAATAAGTGTGTTTTAAGCGTTTATTCTGCTATTTGCGAGCAGTAGACTCCCGTTTCAAATTTCAGCTGAAACAAGGAGTCGGCTACCCAAAAACGTCCGATTCGTGTGAGCTAACAATCAGTTGTAGATGAACAAAGTCCAAACTGATTAAAGTTTCACTTTATTTAAGCTTTAAATATAAATTCATTTTCATTTTAAATATTTCATCAACTGCTCTCTCATACCCACCACTATTTCGAAGTGACTTTCCAACTTTACGACTATTTTCCTTAAACGTTACATCATCCATTACTTCCTTTACAGTCTCACGTAACAATTCAGAAGTTAATTCTTTACGATTAAGCCTTATTCCAGCCCCTACTTCAGTCACTCGTTTCGCAACTAAAGGCTGATCTCCTGTTACCGGAATTACAACTAACGGGACACCGTAATATAACGCTTCACTCGAGCTGTTCATACCACCATGTGTCACGAATACATCAGCATGCTGTAATACTTCTAATTGCGGCACATAATTATACAACTTAAAGTTATTCGGAATATTTTCAAATTGACTTATATTCATTTTCTTACCAACAACTAATATGACTTTCGCTTCTACATCTTTAAACGCTTCAAAACATTTTTCATACAGGGCAGGTTGTTCATTAAAAACTGTTCCCATAGAAATAAAAATCACTTTTTCATCTTTTAAATCTTTAATAGGAAAACTGTTCTCTTCTTTTCGAGTAGCAATTGATGGACCGACAAATTTATACGATTCATCAAATACATCCGAATGTGGCTGATATTCTTTTGAAGTGTATACAATCGTAATATCGCCAGGATGATTCATAATATCATACAAACTATTACATTTCATTCCATACTGCTCTTTCCATCTTTCCATTCCCACTACACAAGATTGGTATAATGGATTGGTCTCATCTATTGGGCTCGATTCTTGCTCATCATTAAAAGTAATGTACTGATTAAAAGCAAAGGTTGTACAAGAAGAAACGCTTTGCAACTGTAGAATATTCGCTATAATACGTCCAACCGGAAAATGATTATCGTATATTAAGTAATCGTACTTTTCTCCTTTTGTTTCTTCTACAATTTTAGTAACAATACGTTCTGATGCTTCAATCATATGGGACAGCATCGTCAAAGGACTACCACCCTCATTAACTCGTTCCATAATATTAATTTGCGAAAGAAAATTCTCAAATGATCGAAATTCAGCGCCTGTTGCTTCAACCTTGTTTTTGTAATCTTCAATACAATATGATACAACTGTTTCCCCACGTCGAATTAACTCATTAACAACTGCTATCGTCGGATTAATATGACCTTCTCCAGGGAAATTTATTACGAGTACGTTCGCCATACCATTCTCTCCTTTCGATTCAACACACATTAATTAATACTTAATTATGTTAATTAATTTAAATCTATTATATAGGAATCTATTCTCCTTCTTCCTATCTTTCTCTTCATTTTATTATTGAGAAATATTGTCTAAAGCCTGCACTATTACGAGTACAGAACCTTATAAATAGACACTTCATTCCCCTTTTACTTTTCATATCTCGTATCATACGAACTTTACATTCGAGCATTTTTCACGTTTATCATTCGAAAACATTATTTTGATAATTCATACAAAACTAGAAAAATATAATTTCCATGCTGATTTCTCACTATAAATTTATGTATGCTCTATATTGTCCCCTATCATGATCCACGGGGTACATATTCTGTTATATAATAAATTTATAGAATTTACAGAAAAAATGAGGGGATTTCATGTTACAACAACTATTCACTTCACCTATTCTATCCATCCGAGCTTTACATCCAGGCTATGAAGATCATGCAAGTGACGTTTTTCTCATTCAAACAGCAGATGCAGAAGTTATCGTTCGTTCTTCTAAAATGAATGAAGAGCCAAATAATGATTTTTGGTGGGGATGCAAAAATCTCTTTGGAATTGATCCAAGGAACGTACATCATTTAGAAACGGTACATGCATTGCTGCAAAAACATACAAATCTTCCTATCCCAACAATTTTAGAAAAACATATTTTAGATGGCCGAGAATTCATTGTGGCTGAAAAATTAGTAGGTAATACAGTTCAATCTTTTATTGGGCAACCAGATTCTATTTTATTCAGCCTAGGAAAAGGACTAGCACAAATACATAAGTATACAGCCCATTTCGTAGGAAATCCGTCACGTACACTCCAAGTTCCACTAGCGGAATTCCAGCCACACATTTTAAAAGTGAGTAAAGAACTTGTGAATAGGTTTTATTTCGATAACGAGAGCATATATAACGCATTTCATACTTTTGAGTCACAACTTTCTACCTTACCAATACCAAAGGAATCTACACTCGTCTTAATTGATATGGATCCTACTCAGTTTTTATCAGATGGTCTAACTATTACTGGTTTAGTAGATACAGAAGCTTATGCAGTTGCCCCGCGAGAGTTTGATTTTATCGGATTAGAATATGTACTTTCAGAAAAAGAGGCTCATGCCTTTAAAAGTGGTTACGAAACAATTATGTCTATTCCTCATCTTGAGGAATGTAGACAGCCTTATCGTTATTTGTACCGACTGTTATCTGTTCAAGGTAGTGTGGAATTAAAGAAATGGCTAAGTTACCCATCCTATTTTTAAAAACGATTGCGAGGGATTATGAAATGAACATTGAAAAAAAGAATTCTTTAACAGCAAACGAAATTCAGCAAATGAAAGATTTAGCTCATATTTGCGGACAATACGATCAAATTGATTACTCATCAGATTTACATGTTAACTTTTTAACTGCTCGTAATAAAAAAGAAATCAATAATTTTCTATTTTTTGATGATACCCAATTAATTGGTGCATTAAGTATGTACGACTTTGAAAGACCGACTAAACTGGAGTTAATAGGATTCGTGCACCCAAACTATAGAAAACAACATATAGGCACTACCCTTTTACAAACTGCCATGAACGAAATACAAAAAAGAGACATAGACGAAGCTCTTCTCATCATTAACGGAGATTCCTCATCTGGGAAAGCATTTGCAAATCAAATGAAATTACCTTATCTATACAGCGAGTATAATATGACGTGTAAATCAAATAAAAAACGAGAAACAATGAAGAATACTATTAAACTTTCCATCGCATCTTCAGAATTACTTCCTGATCTCATAGAAATCTCTAGTAAAGCTTTCGGGGATTCTGTAGCAAATACATCCACATGGTTACAAAAAATGATGAAGTCACCTTCTCATCAAGTTTACGTTGCTCTTATGAATGAAAAATCAATTGGAACGATTACAGTTACTCGCCAAGAGCGATCTACTACACTTTCAGGCTTCGCAGTCCATCCTTCTTATCAAGGTAAAGGATATGGTAAAGATATTCTAAGTTATATGGTACATACACTCATTACAGAAGGAGTTTCAACGATTGAATTAGACGTCGAAACGAAAAATAACAATGCTTTACAGTTATATACACATTGTGGCTTTGAAATTATAATGAAGCATAATTATTATGACTTGTTCAAAAAACATCAATAGCCCAATTTTCATTTACGAAAAGTAAAGAAAAAACTGAATCATATCGATTCAGTTTTTTCTTAATATATTTACAACCGCAGTCGTTTCATTATTTTCTTTATAAACACGAGGAATTCTTCTGTCTAACATACATGTAACTTCATAATTAATTGTGCCTAACATATCCGCTACTTCTTCTACAGCAATTTCTTCTTCACCTTGTTTGCCGTAAAATACCACGTCGTCCCCTACTTGTACTGGCATCGCTTTTGTAACGTCCAGCATAAGCTGATCCATACAAACACGACCAATAACCGGCACTCGAACTCCATTAATTAATGCATACCCTTTATTAGATAACTGGCGATTATAGCCATCAGCATAACCAATCGGCACAGTCGCAATCCATTCTTCACCCGTTGTTACATACGTATTTCCATAACTAACACCACGATTTTTCGTCGCATGTTTAACATGAGCTACTTTTGATTTTAATGACAATGCAGGCTGTAAGGAAACGACTGTATGATCCACTTCTTTCGAAGGATACATGCCGTAAACCCCAATACCAACGCGAACCATATTTTGAAATGTATTGCTTAGTTCCATTGACCCTGCACTATTTGAACTATGAATGTACGGTATTTGCATCCCTAATTCATTTGCTGTATTTACAGCTTTCTCAAATAAACTTGTTTGCATATTCGTATACGATTTATCAATTTCATCTGCCGTAGAGTAATGTGTAAACATCCCTACTACCTCTACATACTCCATACGGTTTAATTCTTCTAAAAATGGTTTAACTTCTTCTTCTTGCAAACCGATACGGCTCATTCCTGTATCGATTTTCACTTGAATATGTGCTTTATTTTGAAGACGTTGTGCAATTTCATTTATGCCTTGTAAATCTTCTATTCTATAGACTGTCATCATAACGTCATATTGAATTGCGGATTCCACAGCTGCAACTGATGTATAACCCAATATTAAGATTGGTACAGTGATCCCAGCTTCTCTTAATTCGATTGCTTCATCGACAAATGCAACTGCAAGCTGGTTCACCCCTACTTCAATAGCAGCTTTCGCAACTTCAACTGCCCCATGGCCATACCCATTCGCTTTTACAGCAGCCATCATTGCAATATTTTCATCGTTTACATGTTTTTTAAATTCTTTTACATTATGTTTTACAGCATTTAAGTCAACTTCAACAATTGTATCTCTTCCATATTTCAAACTCATTGGTCTAACTCCTAACTCAATAATTGCATTCCATTCTATTTCACGTTTCATATGACCTTTTACAATATAATACGTTTCACTATGCTAGTCAAACTACTAGAATTTTCGGAATTTTGAGTGTGATATAATACCCTTAAGAATTTATTATATATGGAGATGAGGAGAATTACAATGTTTGTACAATCTGCGTTGCATCAACTAAAAGTTGCTGTTGATACTTCTATCCAAATACTGAATCAATATAATGAAAGTGATTTGAAAATAACACCGATTGAATCAAAGCGGTCATTATTTGAAATGTGTACACATCTTTCCCTTATTTGCCATGCTGATTTACTCATCTTAAATGGTATTTCGGAAAAAAAATTACATACCTTTTATATAGAACAAACACCCGAAACAATTGCTCAAATGCAACAAATGATGATACAAGGGTACGATTTACTTTCTAAAACTTTTTTATCCTATTCCAATGAAGAATTAGCGGAAATTATGACTGCTTATTGGGATATTGCTTATTCTCGATTCGAATGGTTACTTGAAATCGTCGCTCACTTTTATCATCATCGCAGTCAAATTCACATTTTACTAGTTGAGCATGTTAAAGATCCTTGCATTCCTTTATTTGAATGAAAAGAGTGGAAACAAAGCCAATAAAGAGTATGACTCCTAATAAAATAAACGTCTGAGCATAGTCCCCTATTTTCATAAGATAAATAGAAATAATAGGTCCTATACTAGTTCCTAAAAATAAAATGAAAGTATAAATAGAAACTGCTATTCCCCTTGCTCTCCCTCCTAATTGGCCGACAAGAGAAACTAAAGATGGAACCGATATAGCAATACCTATTACGAAGCAGACGCTCATCATTACAAGTAACGGCAGTGTCGAAATAAATCCCATTGAACTTAGACTAAAAATAGCAACTAACAATCCTCCTTGAAGAACTTTCTTTACTTCGAACCTCTTTGTTAAACGACCTGCAAATGGTGATAGTAACATACCAAATAACCCTGCTAGGCGAAAATAAAGAATTTGTTCTGCTGTTAAATTGTAAGTAGAAGAGCTCAAATAATTCCCTAAAACAGTATACATATTAACAAAAGCCATTAATAAAACAAACGCAACCACATAGCTCCATACTAAGCTTTTATGTGTAAAAACTTTCCCCATCTGTTTCATTGGCCCCAAAATATCCGTATAAGCTTGAGACGTTTCCCCTTTCGGAAGAGAATAATGAACCCATACAGCAGTAATGATATAGACAAAGCTAAGAAGAAAGAACACCATATGCCATCCAAAATGCTGACTAACAGCAGTACTTATTACTTGCCCTGCAATTCCAGCTACTAAAAAACCGGTACTAACAAACCCTATCGTTGTAACTTTTTTCTCTACTGGAAACATTTCTACAACGTAAGCTAACGCCACTGGAGAAAATGTAGCTGCTGCTATTCCCTGTAACCCTCGGAGAATAATAAGCCAAAATAAGCTATCCACAAACCCTAAGAAAAAAGAAACAATCGACAGTGCAAGCAATCCAATAAAAATCACTTTTTTTCGCCCATATTTATCAGAGATTGCCCCAAATAACAAACAACCTATAGCAAAACCTACCGAAAATATACTGCCTGTAGCCGCAGATTGCGCTAATGAAACTTTAAAAATGTCTGAAAATAGAGCGATTAAAGGAATCGTCACATATAGGCTGGACATAACTACCATACCTGCCCAACATAACACCGCTGTCATTACTGTATAATTCCTCCCACTATTTACTTCTTTTGATATTTCCATCATAAAATCTCCCCCTTACATTGATTTTCCTCATCGATTGAAAACTTATAAAGTAAATGACTCAAAATAAAATCCCTTCAACACTCACTTAATTCGTTTACGTTAATAAATACATTATCGCCCTTTAAATTAGCTAAACATATAATAAGGTAACCTAATTATATGTTTAAATAAAAAAGTTGACTCTCACAATCAACTTATTTACCTACCTTCGCCTAATTTCATCTGCATAATTACTTGCATTTTATTTAATAGCTTCTCTAACACTTGACGCTCTTCTTGATTAAAGTCATTAACTAACGAAGCGCAAGATGACCAAAAAGTCGGTAAAGAATGTGTAACTAGTTCTTTTCCTTTCGGAGTAATTTTCACCTTTAATCTTCTTCGATCTTCAGAATGATGGAACCTTACGATTAACTCTCGTTTCTCCATCCAATCTAATAAGCCGGTGACAGAAGCACGTGTAATCCCTAATCGACTCGCTATATCCGACGGACTCATGTTCACTTCTTCTCCATTCGATTCCATTTCACGCAAAATAAATAACAATAAAAAATCTAATTTGCTTTCCGAAATACCAAGCGGAGCTAAATCTACGTCAACAGCATCAAGAACATTATCAGACGTCCATAACATTAACAAACCAAGTTTTGCTGCGATTGGATCTGTTTCCGCTGATGCTGTCTTTTTTATTAACTCTGCATATGGATCAATCCCTAAAGGAAGAGCACCTTTTTTTGAATCCATTCATTTTCACTCTCCTTCCCCCTATTTAATTAGCTTACCTAACTACTTTTATATTATACTCATTTCCTTCCTTTTATTGCAAGAGTATTGTTAGAAAAAAATTCTATTATGAAAACAGGATTTTTTTCACTTACTAATTATTTTTTCAAATGATCCTAAACTCTTTTAAAGCAAACGAAATGCCACCTTCACTTGATTTCTTTGTAACGAAATCAGCTTTTGTTTTTAACTCTTCTCCACCATTCCCCATCGCAATTCCTAAACCTACATACTGTAGCATTTCAATATCATTTCCACCATCTCCGAATGCCATTGCTCCTGACTTACAAATATTTAAATGTTCCAATACCTTTTGGATTGCAGTTAGCTTCGATACTTTATTATCTTCCAGCACATTCATAACATAACCATGAAAACGTTCAAACGTAAGCATTGGATATCTTTCAAAAAATTTTTGAGCTTCCATTTCATCAGCATACAGACATATACAATACATCTCTTCTGATAAGTTTCTAACTTTATCAGGATACCGCTCTAAATTTAAAGTTTCGTTTAATGCTCGTATTACACGTTCATCTTTTGAGGCTATACCATTCATAGAAAATTCTTCTGTAAAGTAAGAAACACTATGACCATGTAATTCAGCGAAATTTGAAATATCATGAACAATTTCACTTGAAAGTATCGATTTATGAATAACTTCTTCCTTACACTTTATATGTCCACCATTTGCAGAAATAAATGTGTCTATGCCTAGTTCTTTAAATTGTGAGCATAAACTATATGGTCTCCCTGTTGTAACAACTACGTGAATCCCTTTATCTATTAACCTTCTTATCACTTCTTTTGTACTTTCGTGCATACTTCTATCAATCTCACTTAAAAGCGTACCGTCAACATCGAAAAATACAACTTTATACATAAGTCTCTACATCCCGCCTAAATGATTCGTATCATTAATGAAATGTACCGTTTTTTGTTCACCATCAATTTCAATTAAACTTATTCCCGTATCTCCTATTTTAAAGTAATAATCCATTGAAATTGGCATTTGGAAAAATGCTCGTAATAGACTATTTATTACACCAC
The DNA here is from genome assembly GCF_016483575.1 of Bacillus cereus group sp. N12. NCBI lineage: Bacteria > Bacillati > Bacillota > Bacilli > Caryophanales > Bacillaceae > Bacillus > Bacillus cereus group sp. N12. The sequence goes on along the minus strand of NZ_JAEHBO010000002.1, from coordinate 47,949 downwards.
CGTGTGCAACGATTGCTATCCGATCATATGTATTCTCTGTCACGATTTTAGAAAAGATTCCTTCTATTCTCATTCTAAATTCAATAAATGATTCTCCATTTTCAAAACGGTCATGAAGAAACTTTGGCTCAGGATATTTTTTCGCTTCTTCAAAAGATAAACCGGCTTGCACCCCATTATTAAACTCCATTAATTCCTCTTCTAATTGAATTGGACAACCAATTGCTTCCGCTAATGTTTCACCAGTTTCACGGGCACGTTTTAATGTACTTGCCCAAATGAAATCTGGTGGAAAGTCAGCCTTCACTTTCTGTATAAGTCTTTGTACTTGCTGTCTTCCCTTTTCTGTTAATTCAAAGTCAGCTCTTCCTTCATGTACATTCAGGATGTCCGCTTCGGATTCTCCGTGTCGTATTAATAGTATTTGCATTCGTTCCCCCACTCCCTGATTTAATGTTCAGAAGATTACATTATATCATATTTTTAACTTTTCATAATAAAAAAGGAACGGTCTCCCGTCCCTCACCCATTTACCTTCTCCGCATCATTCCAATAATACTTACTAAGTGCTTCCGTTAATACATCAATTGTGTTATATAATTCATCTAACGTATTATCCACACCACCAACTTCAATTAACATCGCGTTTTTAGATAAATCTTGGTTATAAACGCCGTTTCCATCTTTTTTATACTTCGGAAAAATCCCTCTACTTAATCCGTAATAGTTTTCATCTAAATAACTATTGATTGCTCTTGCAATTTTTTCGTTTTCAGTACGTCCTTCATTTTCCATCCCAATTATAAAATATAATCTTGCATACGATTTCCCGTTAATTACTTTTGTAGTTACTTTCTTGCGCTGATCATCACGGTGTATATCAATTGGAAAAGTAATTTTATTATTTTGTGCTAATGCTTCCTTTACATATCCATGAGATGCTGTATACGATTGATACCATTTCCATTTTTTACTTGCCAGTAAATCACCCATATTCGTTTTATCATGAACTACTGGAATTCCTTGCTCTTCAAGTTGCTCCTTCATACGTTTTCCTAATAAGGACACATTTACATCTGGACTCGATGGATCGGTAGCTCCTGGTAATAAAGGAAAGAAGGATTCCCAACTATGTGTATGGTAAATGTATACTGCATTTTCACCTTTTTTCGTTCCGTTCTTTTTCTGCACCGGATTATTCTTTTCTGCTTCTGTAACTTTATCTTTTGCTACCTCTCGCTCTTTCGTTACTTCTTCAATCGGTACACTAGATTCATTCGGGATATTCGTAAAGTTTGTCCCTTCCCCAGCTACGATAATGTTAGAGTAATACTTTGACATACCAGGTACTTCTTTACCGACAAATGTTCTTAAATCTTTAATTTTCAAATCTGTCGCAATAGAGAACATCAAATTCCCAACAGACTCCCGTTTATTCTGCTTAAAATAATCAAATCCATAATAGTGATTCTCACTTTCTATCATTTGAACAAAACCTTGCATAGACACTTTTCCAAACCATTGATTCGCATAACTTGATTTCATTGTATGTAAAAGCGACGTCAAAATTGACGCGATAATTATTACTATTAGCGCATATAAAAAAAGTAACGAGATTAGTTTTTTCCCATGTATACGAGTTGCATACTTTTTCACTGTATCACCTTCTTTATACATGGATATGTACAAGCCTTTCGTAATATACGCACAAAAAAGAGAAATGGCATCCCATTCCTCTTCCTCACTCTTATTGTTCTTTACCTGTATCATTTGAAGGCAATTTCTTCGCCTGTTTTTCTTTAAAGATTTCTCCGATTGCCCCAAGAGTACCAAGTGTTTCAATTGCATTAGATGGAATAAAGACTTTATTTGCTGGTCCTTTTGCAACCTCAATCAATGATTCAAATGATTTATAAGCAAGTACGCGTTCATCTAAATCTGCTGCACGAAGTAATTCAATTCGGTTTTGTTCTGCTTTTGCGATTTCTTCAATTGCTCTTGCTTCCCCTTGCGCTTCTAATTCTTTGGCTTCTTTTAAACCTTCAGCTTCTCGAATACGTGCTTCTTTATCCCCTTCGGCCATCAAGATTTTACTTTGTTTTTCCCCTTCCGCACGAAGAACTTTATCTTGTTTTGCTGCTTCAGCTTCTAAAATAATCGCACGTTTATTACGTTCTGCTTTCATTTGTTTTTCCATCGATGCTTGCACATCTTTTGGCGGGTTAATGTCTACTACTTCAACACGCTCAATACGAACGCCCCATTTTTCTGTTGCTTCATCAAGCGCTAAGCGAATTTCTGTTGAAATTTTTTCACGACCAGATAACGTTTCATCAAGTTCCATTTTACCGATAATTTGACGCATCGTTGCAGAAGTAATGTTACGAACACCATATTCATAGTTTGAGATACCATATGTCGCAAGTTCAGGTTCGACAATTTGATAGAAAATAATTGTATCAATTTCTACTTGTACGTTATCTTTCGTAATTACCTTTTGTGGTGGTACATTCGTTTGTTGAATACGTAAGTCGTGATATACACGAACGCGATCTACAATTGGGATTAATATATTTAATCCTGGGTGCATAATACGCTGAAACTTACCAAATCTTTCAACAACCCCAACTTTTTGCTGAGGAATAATTTTAATTGTTAATGCGATAAATGTAACTACAATTAGCGCGAATACAATTGTTAACGTTAATGCTATCATATTTATTCACTCTCCTTTTTTACTTGTAATATAGTACTATGCCTCTTTATAACAACGACTTTTTCTCCAGTGTCAATCGGAACATCTGCAATAGCTGTCCAAGTATCTCCATCCACCTTCACAATACCGTTCGTTTCATTTGTAATCGCTTGCACAACAATTCCTTTTTTACCGACAAGCATATCTACTGTATCCGTAAAACCTTTTGCTTCTCGAAAGTTTTTTGAAATTCTTTTCGTAAAGAATGTCAATGTTAAACTTACAATCGCACCAACAGTAACTTGTAACAATAGTGCATCCGGAGCAAATAAAGCAATAAGACCTCCGACAACAGCTCCAATTCCAAGCCAAAGCATATAAAACGTTATCGACAACATTTCCGCGATAAATAAAATACCCGCTATAATAAACCAAATCACCCAACCAGCCATATGCAACCCTCACTTTCTTTCTCATTTTCTATATGTATATGAAGAAAAGAATGGTTTATCCACCCTTTCTCATACTTGGGCGTTTACTGCAAGCTATCGTACATATTCGCTGTTACAATAAGTATTAATAAAATACTATATCAATATATTCTTCATTATACATGAAAATTCCTTTCAAAAAATGACAAAAAATTTAATTCTTTTAAAATTATTTTTTTCAGTTTATAATAATTCTAACTCGAATTTGTATTTTTTTGGAAGGTGATATCCTTAATGTGGAATCATTCAATATCATACTATTTAGGATCAAAAATCTGTATTACTCTTGCTGACATCGTTTACATAATGATTATTACAACTCATATCTATATATCAACTAAATCAGCTACTATTACTGCCCTTTTTCCATTATTACAAGTTATCACAAATTTGATCGCAAACATATCTGCACCACTTATAATGAATCGTTTTTCATCTTATTCAGTACTTTTTATATTACAATGGACAAAAACTGCCCTATTCATGTTATTAACGCTATTATTTCCGGTCCTTTCCAAAAACATTGTAACTCTATTAACTTTCATTTTTTTCATTTCTTTATGTAGTGGGTGGAGTGCTCCATTACTATACAGTATTGTTCCACGCCTAACACCAAAAGAAAGATTAGTAAAAGTAAATAGTATCTTTTCCTTTTCATCACAAATTGTACAAGCGGCAGCTTATTCATTTACAAGTATTATCGTTCTGCTCATTGGCGCTACTTCTACATTCATGATTACTATTATTTTAATGATTTTCGGATGTATTGCATTGCATATTTCATTACATTCCATCCATACCGAACGAGTAACAGAGCCTTCTTCTTCAAAAAACACAGCTTTATTTGAAGGCTGGAAACTATTATTTCATCATCCTTCTTTGCGCACAGTTACATTAATGGACTTAATTGAAACTTTCGCAGGGACGATATGGATTGGCGCTATTACGATGGCATATGTAACGACTGTTCTGCATAAAGGAGAAGAATGGTGGGGATATATTAACACAAGTTATTATGTGGGCACGTTAATTGGTGGTCTATTAGCGTGGAAAATAAGTACATATATTCAAAAAAATTTAATACGCTCCATGGCGATAGGATCACTTATATTTAGTATTCTTACATTTTTATATGGTATAACAAGCAGTGGATTTATTGCGCTTTTCCTATGTGTTCTAATGGGACCATGTTATCAAATTAGAGATATTTCTCAAACGACGGTTTTACAATCTAGTGTCGCCCCTTCTCTATTATCGAAAATGTATACAGCACACGGCGCCCTTCTTTCAACAGCTTCTGGTCTTTCTATGCTTAGCGTTGGCATTATTACTGATATGTTCGGTGTTCGTACGATTTATATGATTGCTTCTTTTCTTATTTTATGTTCTGCCTGTTTATCTTTTAGCCTATTAAAATATCATAAGACAGAGCAGAAAGATATTTCACTTTAATCAATAAATCAAAAAGGACAGGAAATTCCTGTCCTTTTGTACATTCTATTCATGACAAGTTGGGAATTTCTCTATGCTTTGTCGCTTGTTCAAAAGCGTACGCTAGTTTAATTAATATTCCTTCACGAAAAGCAGTACTTGCAATCGTAATTCCAAAAGGTCTCCCGTTTTCCATATACCCTGCTGGTATTGCTATAGACGGATAACCTGCTTTCGCACATATAGTAGAGCCTATATAAGACGGAAATAGTATCGCATCAAGATTATATTTTTCCAATGCAAAATCAATACCTTGTTTTTGCGAAAAATATATATCTTCTAATCTTGCATGTAAATATTCTGGATTTCTTAACGTATTAGGATAATCTTTTCTTCCCTCCAACTTAGTTTGTCCATATTTTAAAGCTCTTTCTGCTATGTTTTTATTAAACGCCATTAATTCTGAAATAGAATGTACGGGAATAGTAGAAGGTAATTTTGAAAGATAGTTATCTAAACTATGCTTCAGCTCATAAAGCGGAACTCCCCAGCTCCATTCTCTATGAAAGGAAGGAATATCAATATTTTCTACTACTGTCGCTCCCTCACTACGTAATACTTGGATCGTGTCCTCAAACAAATTTTCATCATACTCACCATTTTCGTAATAATCTTTTGGAGCATTACTATAAACACCAATCTTCGCTCCCTTTAAACCATTAACATCAAGATAAGATGTATAATCTTCATATGCCATACCTTCACTTTTATGAGTAGCTACATCTTTCTCATCCACTCCAGTTAAACTCCCTAGTAAAATAGCGGCATCTGTTACTGTTCTAGCAAATGGTCCCGCTGTATCTTGTGAATAAGTGAACGGAATAATTCCTCTACGACTAATTAGACCGACAGTTGGTTTAATGCCTACTACAGAGCTTTGAACAGCTGGACTCAAAATAGAGGCATCCGTTTCTGTCCCAACAGATAATACTGTAAAATTAGCGGCAACTGCTATTGCGGCCCCTGTACTAGAGCCACCAACAAACATATCATCCGTGCCCGTTCCATATGGATTGATTGTTTGACCACCTCTTGCACTATATCCAGCCCACATTTCAAAAGACATTGCATTTGCTAACTCTGTCATATTCGTTTTACCTATTATCACCGCTCCTTCCTCTCGCAGTTTTGTAACGAGAAATGCATCTTCGCTACTTATATTTTGTTCTAGGGCAATCGTACCTGCACTTGTATGCATGGAATCATTCGTTTCAATATTGTCCTTTAGCAAAACAGGTATACCATGCAATGGTCCCCTTACACCTTTTATCTTCCTTTCATAATCTAACGCTTCTGCAATAAAAATAGCATCCGGGTTTATTTCTAAAATAGAATTAATTTTCGGTCCACCTTGATCATATTGTGCAATTCTATAAAGATAATATATAACTAATTCTTTGGAAGATAACGTCCCTTCTTCCATTGCGGTCTGTATATCATGAATTGTTAATTCTTTTTTTAATACTGGATTAAACTGAATTTCCATTTATATTCTCCTTTATATCCCTTTTAGTTTTTACGAATACTTCTTACTTTTTCATTTTTTCACCTCAGCCTATTCCAAATTAATATCCCTTTAAAAAGTTTCAACTTACTTTTTAATACACCTTTAATTTCCCGAAAAATAAAAAGAGTCTGAAACGATTCATCCTTCGCTTCAAACTCTTTTTATTACTGTGCATATACCACATCTAACAAATGTAAAAACTCTCCCTGTTTTCCTGCTAATTCAGGGCATTTTGCAATATCAATCCATTCGTAGCAAAATACTAAACCTTCATCTTCCTCACCGGCACTTACTATATGTTCCCAAGTATCTTTTACATTCGTTAGTAATGTTACGTGGAAAAAGTGGCGTTTTTGATATTCCTGTTTTTCCTTCACGTGTATGATGTAATCTGCTAGGAAACGCTCTATACATAAATGACGTAATCCAGATTCTTCTTGTACTTCACGTAAAACTGCTGCTTCTAACGTTTCTCCTTCATCAACTGTTCCCCCTGGCACTTGGATACCAGCTTCAGGTATATCACGATGTTTAAAAACAAGTAATTGCTTCATCCCTTCTTTTTCTCTTGTAATATATGCATGTACTTTTTTCTTATATAACATCGTCATTATATTTCTCTCCCCTCAATTGTTCACTCTGTTACTTCTTCAAGCGTCAGTTGATTTTCATATAAATATGTAGCTTGTGGATTTCCCACATACCTTACGTGCCATGGTTCAAACCGATAGCCCGTAATTGATTCTTTTTCTTTTGTATATCGAATCACAAAACCAAATTTATGGGCATTTTCAGAAAGCCACTGCCCCTCTTTCGTCTCCCCAAAAACTGTCTCTAACTGAAATTTAGCAGATTGCGATGTAATATCCATAGCTAGTCCAGTTTGATGTTCACTCGTACCAGGAATCGCGCTAGACATCGCAGTTTTCGCTTCTCCATCTTGTTTTTTATACATCGTATTTAATGCCTTTTGTCGATCAAAAGATCTAAATCCAGAGACTGCAAAAAGGAAAATACGCTCTTTATCAGCTTGTTGAAACATGTCCTCAAGCGCACTAGCTGCCTCTTTCCTCATTTTTTTCTTTTCTTGATCACCTTCACTAGAGTAACGTACTTTCGGAATAACTAAATCTGGCGGTCTATACCCATCTGGTAAACGCCTACTTTTATTCACAAGTACAAGCGTCGAATTTGGATTACTAATTACCGCAATATCCCCATCCATATTCGCAATCGTTTCTTTCGCTTTCGGAAATATGTTATTTACATTCACTTCCTGTGCCTGCTTATCCTTATACATTTTATAATTGATTCCTGCTACTCCAACAATGAGTATCGCCGCTACGATACCAAGTAGTGTCCATCTTTTTTTCATATAACGACCTCTTATTTTAATAATTTGGCCATTTCATACTCATCAATGTTTTGTCCATCGATAATAAGAGCAGCTTTTTTGACACCCTCTTTCTCAAAGCCTTCTTTTCTATATAGTGCCTGAGCTCTTGTATTGTGGGCCATTACCGTTAATTCTAAACGCCATACATCATGTAATCTTGCCCACTTCTCAACCTCTTTAAACAAGCTCGTTCCAATACCACGCCCACTACACTCTTGCAATATACCAATTACAATGGCTGCAACATGTCTCTTTCTTTGTATGTTATTTCCATTCACTAAAATAAATCCTACTATTTTCTCTTCTTCAATCGCTACAAATATTGTTGCTTTTTCATTCTGTATAAATCGATGAATCATTTGCTCTTGTTGCTCAACTGTAGTTTTTCTTTCTCCTGGCTCGTATAACATAAATTTCGTTTCTTCATCTAATTGCTTACTTAATTGCAAAAATGGGGCTGCATCTTCTACTTTGATCTCCCTAATCACTTAAATCACCCTACCTATTTCATTGTGAAAAATTTTCCTTGTAAAAAGATTTTCTCCATTATTGCGAAAATCCCTTTCTAATTCCCCTATTATAAATAGACAAATTTCGATATTACTATAGCAATTATAAATTATGTCTATAATGTGACATCTTATCATCCTCGTTTCATGACAAACAAAAAACGTAAGCTTTACACTTACGTTTTCCCCTAATTGATGTAGGCTGATAACCATTGGCAATGCCCACCACTCATTCAAATTTCACTTTATCCATTCACTTTTTCCGCTTGCCAAAAATATTCACCAAATGCCTTAGCAAGTGCATCAATTGATCGATTTAGTTCTTCCTCTGTATTATCTACCCCGCCAACTTCAATTAATATCGCTTGTCCTGATAGGTCTTGATTGTAAACTCCATTCCCTGTTTGGAATCCTTTTTGAATTACACCACGGCTCATTCCCGGATATTTCTTACTAATCGTCTCGTGTAACGCAGTTGCTAATTGTAAGTTTTTTTCATAGTTTTTGTTACCTTTCCCAATTACAAAAGCAAGCTTAGCATACGATTTATCTCCAATTGTTTTTGTTGTTACATTTTTCCGTGCACTATCACGGTGTAAATCGAAGAAGTATTGTAATTCTTTATTACCAGCCATCGCTTCTTGTACAATTTCCCGTGACATTTTGTAAGAACTATTACTATTTAACCCTTTACTAATTAACCTTTGACCAACGTCAGTCTTATCGTTAGTAGATCCGATTCCTTCGCTTTCTAATTGTTCACGAAATCGGTCGCCGACTATGGAAATATTCGTTACAGAACTTGTCGCTTTATTCGGGTTTGGATCATTCGTTAAGTTCAGTAACGGCAAATAAGATTCCCAGCTATGCGAATGATATATAAATGCAACTTGTCTTTTTCCAGTTGTTTGAGCTGGTTGTTTTTTCTCTTTATTCGTATCAGGCTTTGGCGCTTGTCCACCTTCTCCAGTCCGTTCTTTCACTACTTCTTCAAGAGGAACACTCGACTCTATCGGTAAGTTAGAATAATTTGTTCCCTCACCTGCGATAACGATTTCTGTATCGTACTTACCAAAGCCAGGAAGCTCTTTTCCGACAAAACTACGTACATCGTTAAAACGAATATTCGTAGCCATAGAAAAGAGAAACGAAGAGATTGAAAAATCTTGATTCAAATTTCGATACTCTTGTGTAAAATAATGATTTTCTTTTCCAAGAACATACATGTAGCCATTCATCGATAACTCATTTAACCAATTATATAAATACGTTGACTTTGTCTCTTTCATAGAGGTTACCATCATACTAATAAGAAAAAAAGTCGCTAGTACCGTAGTAATAATAAATAAAACTAACTTACGTACACTTGTAAACTTCACATAAAAAAAGCCTCGATTCATACTATCACCCTCTCTATTTCAAGTTATGTACAAGCTCTAGAGAATAGACCGTTTAAATTCCGGCTATATTGTTAATGAGGTGAAATGAATTGAAGCTATTAATAGGAATATTACCAATCGCTCTATCATTCATTTTTTATTTGTCCGCTAAACATCCAAAAGTCTCTATTGTGTTACATATTTCTGCGTATTTAGCACTGTATGTACTCGGTACAATTATTTCCATTAATATATACGATGTTTTAATACAAGATTTAGTTTTCATGACGAGCATTCATGGAATTTTACTGAATCCATTTTTCCTTATTGCAGGAGCGTATATAGGAACATACACTTTGTACCTACTTTTGTCTCACATTATTATGAAAATAAAAAATGGAGCGTAACGAAATGCAGCCACCGTTCATTTGTCATACATGTAGAAAAAGAATTACACGAAAGAAAGACCTTATTACCACTACACGGTACTTCCATTTTTATTTATTTCACAACAGTTGTTTTAAGCAGCAACAACTTTTCATCCCACGTTTTATCCCTATGAATACACTTTTTTGTTTCTTTCTAATTATATACGGCCTTATTGTTGGTAGCATTCTTATGCTTACGGAGCCGTCTATCATTTGGCTTATTTTTTTGCTTCCTATTTTATATCGATTTCTTTCATATTATTATGTTGAACGTTTTTTCTCTACATAACGAGTGGACTGTCCTCTCGGAATACTTAAACATTCCCACTCATTTTCTTTTAACATTTTACCGATGTAAATAATCTGTCCAATATGCAAAGCATAATGAGAAATTTGCCTTTCAATTGCTTGCAGGACCGTATGTGCTTCACCACGAATGTATACCGTCTTCAATAGATCTTCCGGCATTATAGTATTCATCGTATTAAAAACGTATTCCCATCCTTCTTGCCACGCTGCAAGGGCTTCTTCCTTTGAAGAATAGCCTCCTTCAAATTCACCATCTCGGTCACGATCAACTTTTTCACCATCAGATGCTAAAAAATCCGTCCATCTGGAACGCATATTACCGTGCAAATGTTTCATTATAATCGCTATGCTATTTGTTTCTTCATGAGAAGACCATTGTATTTGTTCGTATGATAATTGAGAAAGTGCCCGTTCTCCTTGCTGTTTTGTTGTTTTGAAATTAGAAATGACACATTGTAAATATTCTCGTCCGATATCCATATTGTCCCCTACCCTCACACTAACTAATTTTCGTTCCATTTGGCAGTTCCATATTAGGCTGAAGCAACACAACATCACCAGCTTCAGGAACTCCTCCTAATACAAGCACTTCCGATTTAAATCCAGCTACACGCTTTGGCGGAAAATTTACAACAGCAACAATTTGCTGACCAATTAAGTCTTCTGGATTATATCTCTTCGTAATTTGAGCACTTGACTGCTTGACCCCAAGCTCCCCAAAATCAATTTCTAGTTTAATCGCTGGTACTCTCGCTTCTTTAAATTCCTCTGCCTGTGTTACTGTTCCAATTCTTACATCAAAAGTTAAAAAATCTTCAAAATTAGCCATTTTATCATTCCTCCCAATTATTACTTAGACAAAATACAAAAATCCCCTTTAAAAAAAGAAAGGCGCCTAAGCACCTTTCTTTTGTAATTCACTTGATTCATTTGATTTATAGAAGAAGAAACCAAGAATTCCGCCAATACATGATGGGATTAACCATCCTATTCCTTCTTTATATAATGGTAACATTTGAAGTACATTAGAAATCGCATCAATTTTAATGTTCGCACTTTCTAAACCGTTAAAGAAACTAATTAACAACGCACCTAAAATCGCCCCAATGTAAATTGTATTACGCTTCCCTATCCATTTATGGAAATATGAAAGAACGATTAATACAATTGCAACTGGATAAATGATCATTAACACTGGTAATGTTACTGTGATTAATTGTGTTAACCCTAGGTTAGATACAATTAAACTAAATACACATACCATAGTTACAATCGTTTTATGCGAAAGTCTTGGGAATAAGTTTGTGAAGAAGCCAGCACACGCAGATGTTAATCCAACAGAAGTTGTTAAACAAGCGAGTATAATTACAAGTCCTAATAAAATTTTGCCACTTGTTCCATACAACTCATTTACAACATTCGTCAAAATAAGACCACCGTTCTCCGACACACCAAGTGATGTACTTGTAGATCCGAGATATGCAAGTGATAAATATATTAACGTTAAGCCTAATACAGCAATAATCCCTGATACAACTGTTATTTTTGCGATTTGTCCGCTCTCTTTTATCCCTTTTGAGCGAATAACTTGTACTACAACAATCCCAAACACAAGTGCACTAATCGCATCCATCGTTAAATATCCTTGAATAAATCCACCAAAGAAAGCATTCTCTTTATAAGCAGCTAAAGGTGCAGCCGGTTCTCCAATTGGATCAATAATTGCTTTCCCGACAATAACAGCAACAATTAATACTAATAATGGTGTAAGAAATTTTCCAAACCAATCGACTAATTTAGATGGATTTAATGATAAATACCACGTTATTCCGAAGAAAAATATAGTGAAAAGAAATAGCATGTACCACTCTGAAACCATTGCATCTGATAAAAACGGCTTCATACCCATTTCAAACGAAACGGCTCCCGTACGCGGGATTGCGAAAAATGGTCCAATTGCTAAATAACTAACCAATGGGAAAATAAACGCAAATATAGGGTGAACTCTAGAAGATAGCGCTTTCAAGTCCCCCTCTACAAACGCGACAGCTGTTACAGCTAATAGGGGTAATCCGACTCCCGTTACAAGGAATCCTATCGTAGCAATCCAAACATTCTCTCCTGCTTGTTGACCTAAAACTGGCGGGAAAATTAAATTTCCTGCTCCTAAAAATAATGCAAATAGCATTAAACCAATTGCTACCGTATCACCTGGCCTCAATCGTCCCTTCATACTCTTCATTTGCATAGCACTTTTTCATTGTTTATCTTTATTTTCACAATATGCTATGCATCCTCCTCTCTGCTCAAGATGATAAAATATGCCCCTTACAAAGCAGTGTCTTTCTCCATAATTTCTCCATTCCCCTTATTATTACTCTAATTATTAATCTCGTCATTATTTTTTGTTTTTGATTTTTGATTTTTTTGAATATTTAAATCATTAGAGTGTTATTACGTGGAGTATAGTTGTCAGACCTCTTTGTTTTTATCACACATATAGTAACATATTTAGTTGAAAAATAAAAACATATTTTCAAATTGATTTTTTTGAAAATCAAAATTATCTACATTTTATATTCTTTCACACAAATGTTATTCGAGCACTAGACTCATTCTATATTATTATTTTAAAATAATTCCAAAAGCCATCTAACATATGTTAGATGGCTTTTGCATGTTACTCTATCGTTTCTACTTCACGTGGATTATTCATCTCTTCTACATACACAACTCTAAATCCATGATCTTCTAAATCTTTTTGAAGTGTTTCTAATTCACCATCTTCAAACTCTTCTCCTAATGTAAACATAATTCTACGAACTAATAGAGCATCATTATCAAAAGTCATTAAACTTTGAATACCAGTGTATTTCTTCAAAACTGTCGATAACTTTTGGATCGCTCCATTATAGTCTTGCGTTCCAATCATGACAGAATATTTACTAGAATGAACGCCCCATGCATCTTCTAATAACTCAAAAACTTTTTTATGCGTTAAAATTCCAAGGAAAATTCCTTTTTCGTCAACTACTGATAAATAAGGTAATTTTTTTATTGTAAAAAATACTTTAAAGAAAGATGAATCTTCTCTCACAAATCCTTCTTTATCGTTCAATAATTGTATTACACTTTCGTCAAGTGATCCTTTATATTCTAAAATATCTACTTTATATATATTCCCTAAAAATTTCTCTTTTTTTTCATCTAAAACTGGTACACAACGATACCCTGTTTTATTTAAATGCTCCAATGCTTCTCCTATCGTAATCGAACTTGAGCACAGTAAAACTTCCCTTTTCGGCACGTAATTCCCTTTAATCCTCATAAAAAGCCTCCTTATGTTAAAATACTTTCTGTGCCATAACTATATTATATATTCAGAAAAAAATAAATAATTTATTTTATTTTTCTGAAAATTATTCATTTTCTTGTCATAATTTATTCATGAATCCTTCACTTGCATATCTTCACTAGGAAAGCCTCTCTCTGAATGACTTAATGAAAAAGATATTGTAACTTTATTAGAAAAACGCTAAAATAAGAATAAGAATTTTCTGAATATTCAAAGAGTAGGTGGTTATATGTCTTTGTTACGCTCGCATATATGCAAATTTATAATTGGTGTCATTGTTATTTTTCTCATAAGTCCTATCCCAGCTCTTTTTATTACACATAATTATTCTTATCAAAATGGCTTAATAAGTATTTTCCAAAACTTCGATCAACTTTCTTCTATATCAATTCCAAAAATTGATTGGATGCATGAATCTATTTTTTTCTCAGCAAATCAGATGATACATACTTCTACTCATTCAACACCACTATTCCCTTACATATGGGAAATATATTTTTTATCAATTGTTCGTTTCACTTTCACTCTTGCAATTGGCTTCTTTATAAGTTTAGGAATCGGTCATCTATTTTTAAAAGCACCAAATTCAATTAAAAAGATCACTACTTTCCTACACTGGATACCGTACTCTTTTTGCACTGTATTTTTACAATGTTCTATCTTACTACTTCTTCTCTATATTGCAAACTTTATAAAGTTTTCTTATTTCTCATCTTTGATCATCGTATGTAGTACCTCTATGATTATCGTTATGCAAGCAATAAAGAAATGGCTCCCTTTCCTGTATAACACAAGTGAATATGAAATGAAAAATTCTGCTTTCCTTGTTGATACATTATTTTTAGCACTTACTTCGAATCATAAATCTATTTTAAGTTCTATTATTTTTTCCTTTTTAATTATGGAATGTACTTTTCACTCGAGCGGATTATTACAATTTATCGTTCAATTTGGTGGTACTGCACCTGTAATTGTCACAATCGGTTTACTACTATTGTATATCCCATACAGCGTCTTATCTTTTCTCCAAGCACTTTGGACAACAAACTACTCTAAACAACAAACATACACTATAACACGAAGTATCCCAAAACCGTAAAGTTACATAGCCCTCTATATTCTGAAAGTAGAGGGTTATTCCTTTTGTATCGAGGACAAAATAACAACAAACTCTAAAACTACACTATAAACATGCCAATATTTACCCTTTTCCTTTGACTATTCTTTTCATTTGGATTTATTATAAAAGTATAACATAATTGCAGGAGGTGACATCTTTATTTCAAACTTTGGAATAGAGAACACACTTGGACATATTAAATATTTTTCTCATCTTTGTACTTATTCTTATTTCGGGCTTTTTCGTTGCATCAGAATTCGCTGTTGTAAAAGTACGAAAAAGCCGAATTGACCAACTTGCAAATGAAGGTAATAAACAAGCTTTAGCTGCAAGAAGTGTCCTATCTAATTTAGATGTTTATTTATCTGCTTGTCAGCTCGGGATTACGATTACTTCTTTAGGGCTTGGTTGGCTTGGTGAACCGACTGTGGAACATATATTACGACCGCTTTTTGAAAAAATCAACATGACTGGAACAATGGCTAACACGTTATCTTTTATTATTGCTTTTAGCGTTATTACATTTTTCCACGTTGTATTAGGTGAATTAGTTCCAAAGTCTTTCGCAATTCAAAAAGCAGAAGCAATCACACTCAAATTTGCCAAACCACTTATTTTATTTGATAAAATTATGTATCCGTTCATTTGGCTACTCAATAGTGCAGCTATATTTTTCACAAAACTACTCGGTTTAGAGCCAGCGAAAGAAAATGAACTTGCTCATTCAGAAGAGGAATTACGACTCATTTTAGGTGAGAGTTTTAAAAGCGGAGAAATAAACCAAACCGAATATAAATATGTAAATAATATTTTTGAATTTGATGACCGGGTTGCAAAAGAAATCATGGTCCCTCGTACTGAAATGGTTTGCTTATCTACCGAAAATACTTTAGAAGAAAATATGGATATCGTCGCAACTGAAAAATATACACGCTATCCTATAATTGAAAAAGATAAAGATGACATCATCGGGATGATAAATACGAAAGAAATATTTCATGATCAAACGAAAGGTATTTATAAACCACTTGAATCTTATATACATCCCGTACTAACTGTATTTGAAACTGTTCCAATCCGTAAAACATTAGTACATCTTCAAAAGAATCGCGTTCAGATGGCAATCATTATGGATGAATATGGTGGTACTGCTGGGCTTTTAACAATGGAAGATATTCTTGAAGAAATTATTGGAGAAATTCAAGATGAATTTGACGCGGATGAATCACCTATGATTGAAAAGCGTACCCCGAAGCTTACTGTTTTAGATGGAAAAGTACTCATTTCTGAAGTAAATGATATGTTTGGCCTACATATTGATGATAGCGATTTAGATACAATTGGAGGCTGGCTCCTCTCTCAAGCGGTTGACTTAAATATTGAAGCTGGTTATTCTATTGAATATGCTGGGTTTCAATTTAAAGCATTAGAACTTGATGGACATCAAATCAAAAAAATTGCTGTACATAAATTAGATATTAAAAAGGAGTTATAAAGTGACTGTTTTCTTAACAATCTGTATCATTGCCTGTTTCATCATTTCATTTCTCGCCTTTATTTACCCTATTATCCCAGGTATCTTAGCTGTATGGGCTGGATATTTGATTTACCATTTTGGTATAAATGGCGGGGAACTAACAATTACTTTTTGGGTCATTCAAGCCATTTTCACCCTATTCATTTTCGTCGCTGATTTTATTGCTAATGGATATTTCCTAAAAAAATATGGAAGTTCAAAATGGGGCGAACGTGTCGGTATGATTTCTATCATTGTTGGATCGTTCTTCTTCCCACCTTTTGGTTTAATAATTATACCGTTCTTATCGGTATTTTTCACAGAGCTCATGCATAAAAAGACGCCAAAAGACGCCTTTCTAGTAGGAGTTGCTACTGTAGTTGGTTTTTTAAGCAGTACTGTAGCGAAAGCTATTCTCCAAATCATTATGATTATCATTTTCGTATGTTATATCATCTTTTAACCATCCCGCTTTTGGGATGGTTTTTAATATGAAATACCAACTCGACTATTTTCATATATATTTTCATTGCATAAACCCCATGTAAAATGTGCTGTATCACCAACTGTAATTTTCGCTCCATCTTCTGGCAATATATGTTGTTCAGTGCGATATACCCCCGTTATCTCACCGTCTATTAAATGCGTCGGACAAACAATGGTCCAACATAAATCACTATTATGAAGCGCCTTATATGCAGCTAAATGATCCTCTGCTGCTGCTGTCGTTTTCCTTTTTGATTCCGATGATTGGAAACGATATACATTTGGATTTGTTCTCGCTTGTAAAATACCAGCTGTTCCTATCGTAATAATTTTCTTAACGCCTTCTTTTTCCATATACTTTATAATATTTGGCATACTCTTTGCTAATGTCCCATTTCCATCCGTTCCAAGAGCGCTAATTACGATATCACATCCTTCTATCGCTTTCTTTATATCGTTTTCGTTTAATATATTTCCTTCTATAACATGTAACCTGTCATGTTCTATTTCCATTCTATTTAAATCACGAACGAATGCCGTCACTTCGGATGAATCCTTTAATGCTAATTTTATTATTTCCGAACCTACTCTACCTGTCGCTCCCAATACACATACTTTCATTTGTTTACTCCTCTCTCATTCTTTCTCTATTTTTTCAATACTCTCAATCAATATACAACAAAAAAGCTTCCTCATATATAAGAGGAAGCTTTATTATTACTTTATTTCTTTTCTTTAGAATCAGTAGACTTCTCTGTTCCACTTGTTTCTTTATCCTTTTTCTCATCCTGTTGTGTTGTTGTGTCTTCTTCTTTCTTCTTGTCCTCATCTTTACTACAACCTACCATTAATAAAGAACTTGCAAGTGCCATAGCAGTTAATGATTTAACCCATTTGTTCATTTGCGTTTCCTCCCTTTGATAGAATATGTACAATCCCATATTACTCTCTATTTTTAAAGGAAAGATTGAAAAATAGTAAATATACGGTAAATGTTTGTAAATTTTCTAATAATAATTACATTTAGCCCTTTTCTCTGCATGAAAGTAAAAAACTAGGGCGACAACTATTCCGCCTTAGTTTTTTATGCAAATTTCTCGTTTTCATATACATGTGTAATTTTATATTCCTTCTTCACAACATATTGCCACACACTATAAGCGTAACGATTCATTTTCAGGAAACAGTTTTCCAAAAACGAACGAAATTCTGGATTTGCAACTTCCACTGCAACTTGAGCAAACTTCAATGCTAATCGTTTCAAATGTGAAATATAACAGATTGCAATTTGGATATCTCCTGTATATGTATTATCTATTTCCTTTTCCATTTCCATTTCAGACCAATGAAACAAAATTGGTTCACATGTTATATGCTGTACATTTTCTCCTTCTTGAAAATTCACTTGTTCATTATATGCTTGTAACATATACGGTAAATGGTGCTGTATTATATCCTTTAATTCTTCATCCCGGATTTTTTCAGTATACTCTCCTACTTTATAAATTAACATGTAACTATACTTCATTAATTCTTTCATACAGTCCATTGAAGTTCCTCCCTTCTTTTGTCTATATGCTATAAATATGACGCTAAAACATTCGCTATTCTTGCTAAAAACCAATCCCATTTACTAATTTCCTCAAAATCCTGTTCAGAAAATCGTTTTGATTTATGAAAATCCTCCTTTAATCGACTCCATACGTCAGCAACAACTGTTTTGTCATATATGAGACAGTTAGATTCGCAATTTAAATAAAAACTTCTATTATCAAAATTTGCTGTACCGATATCAACAATTTCTCCATCAATGATCGTTACTTTCCCATGAAAAAATCCATTGCGATATTGATAAATTTCCGCTCCAGCATGTAACATGTCTTTCAAATACGGATAAGCAGCTTGTTTTAACAATACGGCATCACTTTTAAATGGCACGAGAATTTTTACATTAACACCGCGATGTAATGCATCTTTTAACTCTTTCATCATTTCTTTACTTGGTACAAAATAAGGTGTAGCAATTATTAAAGACTTTTTAGCCTGCTTTATAAGCACCCCATATTTCTGCCATAAACCTTTTCCATTTGAAAACAAATATTGATATTTTACATTTCCTTTTGCAGGTAAACTTTCATGTGCAGGCATTTTTTCCCCGGTATCTTCTTTCCAATCTTTAGCAAATTTTCTTTCCATATCAGTTGCACCATTCCCAGTGATACGTACATGATAATCACGCCATGGACCAAATTTCGGATTTTGTCCAAGGTATTCCTTTCCGATATTAAAACCACCGACGTATGATACCTTTCCATCTATCGTAACAATGCGTCTATGATTTCGTTGATGCAAAGAATAGAATATATTTTTCAGTTTAGGTTTTTTACTAAATGTGAACTGGACACCTTTTCTTTTTAATTGATTCAGTATCTTTTTCTTCAGCTTATATCCACCTATACGGTCGACTGACAACTTCACTTCTACCCCGCTAGATGCTTTTTTCTCTAATAACTGTAAAAACTCTCTGCTTATTTCATCTTTACCTACAATATAAAAATGAATATATATATACTTTTCCGCATTGTTTATATCCTCAAATAATCTCCTATATAACTCTTCTCCGTTCGTATATAGTTGAAATTCGCCTAATCGAACTTGTCCTAATTCATATTCACTAGCCATTTTTTTCCCCATTTCCACATCGATGTTCATCCATATGAATACACCTATAAAAAAAAGGATTAGAGCGAAAAAGTGCTTCATGGATAATTTCCTTTCTCCACTTACTGTTATTCCTATATCTTCCCTTTTTTTATACATAATCATTCAAGAAAAAATGTCCTTACATGATATATGTCCATATCAAACAACAGCTCATTTGCATATTGTATGTTGTATCTTAAAATAAAAGGAGGAAATAACAATGGGCTTCGCACATGGTAATGGATTTGCGCTTTTAGTCGTATTATTTATCCTCTTAATCATCGTCGGTGCTGCTTGCTTCTGCTAAGTAGTTATTGTCATATGATATGTGGATGAAAAAACTATAAAAGCGGACACCTATTTTTAGGTGTCCGCTTTTTATTTTAAAACCATTATCGTTTGTTATGGTAACCTTAACGACTATATATTCAATTCAAAAAGTTAACAATGTGGCTACTTTCTTACTCTCTGCCTTACGAATATTACGCTGTTCCGCACGTAATACAGCAATACGATGTAATTCTTTTTCTTCTTCTGTTTCAGGAATAACTCGTGGTACAGGAACTGGATTATTTTCCTTACTAAGTGCAACAAATGTAACAAATGACGTTGCAGCTATACGCTTCTCACCTGAAATTAAGTCTTCAGCCACTACCTTCACAAAAACTTCCATTGAAGTTCTTCCCGTCCAAATTACAAAGGATTCATAACTAACGCAATCAGATGAACGAACAGGATGTAAGAAATCAACCCAATCCATAGACGCTGTGACACATTCTTTTCTTGCATGTCTCGTTGCTGAAATAGAAGCAACCATATCCATCTCCGCTAATATTTTCCCACCAAATAGTGTATTATGATCATTTAAATCCGTTGGAAATACTCGGCTCGTTTTAAACACTCTAGACTCATTAGCTGTTTTTCCCTTTACTTCAGTCATTGTTATCGCCCCCTTGATTAATTATCCTGCTATTGGCGGGTAGTAAGACTCCCAGAAGAAATTAGGTGGAAGTCGGGCTGTCCGTATACTTTCAATGAGTTCAACTAATCATGTACTGTTCACTACACTAAATGAACTACACGTTTAATATTAACAACATTCAGAACTTTTAGTCCATAAAAAAGAACCGATGTTATCAATCGGCTCCTCTAAATACATATTGTTCTTTCGGCTGCTCAACTTTATTCCATTTCGTTACTTCTAAAACGGGAATATTGGCATGGAACGGCTGATAAAACTCCGTTGTTATTTCTCCTTCTACTTGGATCCAGTCATCATTATTCCACTCTACCCCTTCTGGTTTTTTCACTAACATACCATATACACCAGAATCCGCTACACAGTGTATAATACCGAAACGGAATAAGAAGTATTGTTCTTTTTTAGAAGAATCATCTCTGAACACAAACCCTTTAAAAGATAATTTTTTCCCAGTAAACTCGCCAGGATAGTTATAAATCGTCTCCATACCCTTTAAGAAATCTTCATCTTTTAAAGTAATACTGTCTTTCGTAACAAACTCTTTCTTCCCTTTTTCCATTACACCACGGTATCCTTCTTTCCCGTAATAAATGCTCGTATCAGGTCTTAGAAATTGCCTTGTCATAAATGGATCTTTACTTTCTGCTTGCGCCACTGGAAAATGGAATCCCTTCGCCTTAACAATATCGGAATCTAATGTTGCAATTGGGAAAAACAATCCTGTAATGATTGGAAAACAGAATAATGTGTAAGAAAACACTTTTTTCCACCATGTATTCTCATCTTTCGAATGATCATGCCCGCAGTGACTATGATCGCAACCACAATTGTGCTGATCTTTTTCTTTTTGATGTTCTTTTTGGAAAACGATAATAATTTGAACAATCGTTAAAAACCCTAAAATAATGGCTGCTGTTGTTGATAAGTAGGCATACTTCATATTGATATACTTCGTAATATTACCAGAAATATGAAGCTGCGCAATTAATATTGTAAAACCTAATAATATATATGCTCGAAACATAACCTACCACCCCATCGCATAAATGAGTAGTGAGCTTGCATAAACAACAAGTGTAACTGTAACTATAACGACAATTACAAATTTTGTTTTAAACGTCGCAAGCATCATAAACATATTTTTAATATCCACCATCGGTCCATATACGAGAAACGCGACGAGTGATGCTGTTGAAAATGTACTTTGGAATGACGAAGCAATAAATGCATCTGCTTCTGAACAAAGTGATAATATAAAGGCAAGTCCCATCATTACAGCTGATGAAGAAAACGGCCCTTGTCCGATAGCAAGAAGTGTTGAAGTTTGTACAAACGTTTGAACCGCTGCTGCAATTAACGCACCTAGTACTAAGTATTTTCCCATTGAGAAGAATTCCTCAACTGCGTGCGTACATACCTCCCACATTTTTTTACGTAACGGACGCTTATGATTCACTTCTGGGAAGTGATCATCTCGTAATTGATGTTCTTTAAACATAAATGATAATATAATTCCAACGATAATTGCTACGATAATCGCTACAATAGAACGATACCATACCATGTGCATACTACTTCCAAAAGCGACATATGTAGCAAATAGTACAACCGGATTAATAATCGGTCCAGTTAACATAAATGCAATCCCTGCGTATGGCGGAACGCCTTTTCCGATTAATCGTCTTACAATCGGAACAATTCCACATTCACATCCTGGAAACATCATGCCTAAAAAAGTAGCTAGTAAAACTGACAGAAATCGGTTCTTCGGCATCCATTTTGCCACCATATCTTCTGTCACAAACATTTGAATGAATCCTGAAATAAATACACCAATTAGCACAAACGGAAGTGCCTCGATTAATATTGAGATAAAAATTGTATTCATTTGCAGGAATGCTTTCGGTAATTGAAACAATTCCATGATGTATTTCCTCCAACTTTTCTTTAACAATATGTAATTTTAACCCCATTTTATTAATTGGACAAGGCTTATACGGAATTCATAACCTTCATACACATTACATTTCACATGTTATATTCTATTCCAAAATTGAGATTTCATAGCAAAAAAGCTGCTCTAGCGTAGTTTTACAACTATGCTAGAGCAGCTTTTTTATTGTTAAAAGTAACGTTTCTTCCAAAAAACAAATGCCAATGTGAACGATAAAGTTACACATATAATGAGTACAATTACAAAACCATACGCTTCACCTTCAAATGGAACCTTTACGTTCATTCCAAAGAAACTAGAAACCATTGTTGGTAAAGATAAAATAATTGTAATAGACGTTAACAGTTTCATAACACTATTTAAATTATTTGATATAACGGAACTAAATGTATTCATCATTCCACTTAAAATGTGACTATATATTTCCGCCATTTCAATAGCCTGTTTATTTTCAATTAATACATCTTCTAATAGATCTTGATCGTCTTCATACATTTTTAAAAATGTACTGTTTCGCATTAATTTTTGAATTACAATTTTATTAGCCTTTAGTGACGTTGTAAAGTAAACTAAACTTTTTTCAAGGCCTAACAATGTAAAAATTTCTTTGTTTTTCATTGATTTATTTAATTGGTGCTCTAAATCGATTGTTTTTCGATTTATTTGCTTTAAGTATCTTAAATAATAAGTAGAAATCGTATATAAGAGCTGCAGTGCAAAGCGTGTCTTTTTAAACGTATAAAATTCTTTAATACGTTGATTAATAAAACGTTCAAAAATTGGATTCTCTTCTAAGCAAATTGTAACGAAACAATCTGGCATTACAATCATACCTATTGGAATCGTGTCATAAATCGAATTCCCCTCTTCATCATGCCTAACTGTCGGAATATCGACGATGATTAAGGTATTATTGTCTTCCTTTTCAATACGAGAGCGTTCTTCATCATCCAAAGGGTCTTTAATGAAATCTAAGTCTACATTTAAAGTTTGTACTAAATACTGAATTTCTTCTTCAGTTGGATGAAGTACATTAATCCAGCAACCCTTTTGCATTTCCTCAATCTCTTGTAGTTTTCCGTTTCGGTCTGTTAAATACATATTTAACATACTATCACCCCGATTCTTTTTACATGTAGGAATCTACCTCTCTTACATAACAGTTTTTGAACCGCCATTCTCAGCATATGAAACATACGTTTAAATTTCAATAGAAAAATTATTTTGAAAACGCTTTTACGTGAAAAATATTATAAACGTAGAAAAAGACAGAGGATTCTCTGCCTTAAAAAGCTTATGTTGCCTTTATAACATATTTAGAAAGCATCCACAAGTTAAAACCAACTGAAATCGTATAGCCAGCGTAAGTTGAAATGATAAAACTTACATAATCGAAATACGGAAGCAATACAATATTTAATATTATCTTTACAATAATTCCGATTACTAAACCTAATACTGTTTTCTGTTGTTGATTAATTCCTTGCAGCATGGCAGCCGTTACAGTAAAGAGTGAAAATAGTATACACGCAGGAGCATAATATTGTAGAATAACACTCCCTATCTCCGGATCATTCCCCGTACTAAACAAAAGCGTATATATTGGTTTTGCTAACACCATCATTCCAATCGCCGCTGGTACCGTAATCCCTACTACTAATAGATTCGTCTTTGTAAAATGTTTATATAGTAACTTCGTATTCCCTGCTGTATAAGCTTTCGTCATCTCTGGAACGAGAGACATACTAAAAGCAGTCGCAACTGAAACTGGGATAAGTACAACCATTTGAACAAGACCAATAATCGCATTGATTTTTTCCGCTTCTCCTTGCATATATCCAATTTGTATAAGTAGTTTATTAATTGTAAATGTATCTATAGTCTGATACAAAGGAATAGCTAAACCAACCACGACGAAAGGAATAGAATATGTAAAGAGCTCCTTATACAACGAGAAGAAAGATTTCGTCGTTTGCGGTATACTTGTCATCTCTTTTTTCTTTAAATGCCTTCTCCTTCTTACATAATACGCAGTTAAAACAGCTAATCCACCTATTGCTCCCATGAAAGCACCAAACGTTGAAATACCAACTGCTAGCGATACAGAAGCTTTTAAAACATATAATACGACAAAACTTCCTATCAATATAGTTAAGACCCGAAAGAATTGCTCTACAACTACACTTAATGCAGAAGGGCCCATCGACTGAAATCCTTGAAAGAAGCCTCTTAATAAACTCATTACTGGTACAAGTATTAACGCAAAACTTACAATTTGAATGTTAGTAGCGACAGCAGTTACACTATTCCCCGTTTGATCACTTCCATCAACTACAAGTTCAGCTAAATGCGGGGCTAATACATACAGTGTGACACACGATACAACTCCCATTATTAACATAAAAACGATACCACTCTTTAGTACTCTTTTAACTGTATGATAATCATTTAGTTGATCATATTTTGATACCATCTTTGAAACAGCGAGCGGTAACCCCATCGTCGCTATACTCAGCATAATCGTATAAGGACGATATGCATACGCGTATAGAACGTACCCACTCGTACCAACCATTGCTGTAAATGGTATAATATATATAAACCCTAACATTTTAGATATCATCGTTGCCATCGTTAAAAATATCGTTCCACGTATAAACGGTGACCCTTTCATCACATTCCTCCGCTACGCTTTATTATTACACATTATGGACAACTCCTTTTGTTTAGAACCGAAACAAATAAAAAAGCCAATGAATCATCATTGACTTTAACGTGTTGTTTTTTTCTTTTTCAAATACTTTAAACCGAAGTATAGTGCAATAAAGAGCACAGCTCCTATAATTATGTAATGTGTATAATCAGATGCATACTCTTTAATATGACGCCAATTCCCACCAAGTTTTTCACCTAAGTATATAAATAGAATTGACCACGGAATAATCGCTACAACCGTATAAAGTGTAAATAGTTTTAATGGCATCTTAGCTAGTCCTGCTGGAATAGAGATCGCATGACGTACTACTGGAATAAAGCGTGCAGAAAATATTACGCCTGCTCCGTAACGTTTAAACCAACCTTCCGCTATGTCTAAATGGTGTTTATTAATAAGTAGATATTTCCCATATTTCTCTACAACCGGACGCCCTCCGTAGTATCCAAGCCAGTATAAAAAGATTTGCGCTAAAGTACCACCAATCGTTCCGGCGATAACTGCCCCCACAAAACTAATTTTACCATCCGCTACTAAAAAGCCAGCATACGAAAGTACAATTTCACTTGGGATTACTTCAATCATTAAAGCAAGAGCTACTCCAAAGTACCCTAAGCTTGCAAAAAATTGCAATAACTGATCTATTATATTTGCTAACATGTTCTTTTCTATCTCCTTTTTTCTTCACATACCATCCCATTATCACATAAAGATTGCAATCTGCCAATATCTTCATTTTAACAATATGTACAATTCAAGCAGCATTAATCTATTATTTTTTCTTTCTGTGGGTCTTTCATATAAGCAAACATTTCTTTAATTTGCTCTTCTGTATTTCTAGCAATTGATAAATCCGGCAATTCATCTTCACCAAAAAACTCTATTTCTTCTGTTTCAATACTAACCTTCTTTTCCCCACCAACAATATTACAACCAATAAAAATCTTATATACATGCGTTGCTGAAGGCGATGGTTGATGCTTTTCTTTATCAAATATAGCTATTAGCTTAAAACGATCTACTTCATATCCTGTCTCTTCGAAAACCTCTTTTGCTGCTACTTCTGTTGGCGTATAACCAACATCAGCCCATCCACCTGGCAATGCCCATTTCCCATCACTTTTTTCCTTCACAAATAATAGCTTTTCATTTTGACAAACAACTGCTCGTATATCAACTTTTGGTGTTTGATAGCCCGTCTCACTTGCAAATAGTTTCGCTACTACTTCCCAATCTGTTTTTGTGTAATGTGACATCATCGAAATCGAAATGTCTCGTAATTGTTGGAAACGTTCTATATCGTACACATCTTTAGAATACGTTAAACCCGCTTGGGCTATAGATTGTATTTGTTTTACCCAATCAATCCATTTAATCGTCATCTCTACACAACCCCATTCTCTATCAAATACATATCATTTCACTTTTTTGGTACACCTTTATTATACAAAAAAAGAGATTGATAATGTTCCAATCTCTTTCAAAATTAATCCAATTCATGTAAGTGGTCTTGTATATACTTCCTTCTTTTATTTATATATTCATAAATCATATCAGCCTCTTGATCAAACGTTTCTAATTTTTCTTTCATATATGGATCTTGTAGTAAATATGGACGAATCAATTCACACAACGCTTCTACTTTCGGCCTCATAAACGAAACTGTAAATTGGTCTTCTAATATTTCTTCTAAAATACTTCGATACTGCTTTCTAAATACAGGTATGTCTAACAATCTTGCACTTAACGTGTTATACCCTTGAATGCGAATATATTCATGATTAAGCGGTCTCCCTTGTACATCTCGCCCCCAAGTTGCATCATAATCCCACGGTATAACTTCAAATAAATTTGTCTCATCGTTATGGTATAGTGCATAGTTATGAACGAAACCGTCAAAGTTTTGCGTGAAAATTACTCCAGCTAACCATCGTAAATATTTATCTACATGTAGAAACTTCCCAATTTCTTTTTCATAATCTTCCCTCGACAAAGTATTCGCTTGAAATACAAATTCACTTAGTTGTTCTTCACTATTTTTATTCGAATATTTAAATTCATAACCCGCAAAGAGCTCTGTCTTAACATCTTTATCTCGCTCACTCATTAATGAAAAATTCGCATCATCATCTATCGCATAATAAATAGAACCACTCGGTAATCCTCTATTTTTCAAAAAGTTTTCATCAACTGATTCTAACTGTAAATATACACCTTGAATTTGACCATTGATTTTTATAAATACATGTTGTGATTTTGGCGAAAGTACACCAATATCATGAAAAAAATCTAAAGATAATTTATTTCGTATGAGTGACGGATCCATAAACTCAGAATTCAAATGAAACTCTTTCGCGCCTTGAAATTTTTTCGGTTTATAAAATACAACATGATAAGACTTTTTCTCAAATTCGCGAATATGAGCACCCCGGTATACGATATCAATGTCATACTTCTTTTTTCCATAAGTTAATTTTGCTGGCACTGGACTATCTGACCAAATATCTTTTTTCAATTCCACTAAGTACATTGGATGAACAAAAAAATCATATGAAGGCAGCATGTTTTCTCATCCCTTCTCAGTTCTCTTCATTCAATGTATGCGCCTTGTCTTGTCCATACATCCGCTATCATCTATTTATATAAAATTACACTCTTGTCCTGTTCAGAACGTCGTCATATCTCATATCATGTTAAGGAAAAAGAATACCTTTTCACTTTAATACATGATAAGGAGGATTTCTATGAAACGTGATATTAGAAAAGCTGTTGAAGAAATCAAAAGTGCAGGGATGGAGGATTTCTTACACCAAGATCCAAGTACTTTTGAGTGCGATGATGATCATCATAAATGTACAACAGGGTGTAAATGTACAACAGGGCGTAGATGTACAACAGGGCGTAGATGTACAACAGGGAATAAATGTCCAAGAACAAGATGTACTCGCGTGAAACATTGTACTTTCGTTACAAAATGTACTCATGTAAAAAAATGGACTTTCGTTACAAAATGTACTCGTGTACGCGTTCAAAAATGGACTTTTGTTACAAAAGTTACTCGTAGAAAAGAATGCGTTATAGTTACAAAACGTACTCGCGTGAAAAAATGCACTTTCGTTACAAAATGCGTTCGTTTTGAAAAGAAATGTTTCTGGACAAAACGATGTTTCTGTAAAAAATGTGTATTTTTCCCTCATAGCCATCATGGTTCTTGTGATGATTCGTGGGATCATGGTAAGGACTGTCACGATGACGGACACAAATGGAATGATTGCAAAGATAGCAGACACAAGTCTTCTTCTTGCAAGAATAAAAAATTCGATCACTTCTGGTATAAAAAACGTAATTGCTAGTTTTTTATGTCCACCAAAAAAGGCCGCGTTGCGGCCTTTTTTACGTTTACTGAAAATGACTTATATCTGCAAATTGTTTTACTTTACCAAGATCTTCATCAAATTCAATTACACTAAGACTCGCGCTATGCATAAATGGCTCTCCCCATACATGTTCAATTTCAAGACCTGCAAAATGTCCTACAAGTAGTTTCGCTGCTGCAGCATGAGTAACTATTAAAATGTTTTCTCCTTTATGCTTTTCTAAAAGAAAGTGTATCCCTTCAATTACTCTTTTATAAACGGCCGCAAAGTTTTCCCCTGATGTTGACTGAAAAAGATGTGGTTCATTCCAAAATAAATGTACTTCTTCTGGATATTGCATTTCCAAATCAGCAATTGTTTGTCCTTCCCATATCCCCATATTTATTTCATAGAAACGTTCATCTTCTATAATTGGAATATCGCGTTCCCCTTTAATCAATTCAGCAGTATGACGTGTTCTTTCGCTTGGACTACTATATATGGCATGGAGTGGTAAATCCTTCATACGCTCCCCTAATTGTTTCGCTTGTAACATACCATTTTCAGTTAAAGCTGAATTTTTCCGTCCTTGCATTCGCTTCGCTACATTCCATTCTGTTTCACCGTGCCTTGTTACATATACAGTTGTTTTCATTTCCCATTCCCCCTTATCAATTTGGTCGTAATTCCCATGGTTCTATTTGCCCCACAATCCATTCATTGCAATTACTTTCAATCCCATTAATTACTCCATCTGATATTTCTTGATGAGTAAGCCACCTTCCGAATGTATCTTCTAAAATAAAACCTAATATAATTCTATGATACAGGCAAAGCGTACCACCTATTTTCCCTGTATTCATACGCGATACTTTACTGCCTAAAATATGAAATAAACTGTATGTCTCAGACGAAAATTCTATCTCCTTACAAATGAGTGATAACGCATACTTTGCACTTGAATGTATCCATGCCACAACTAATGTTATGGGACCATTTCTCTCAATTGTACCTTTAATAGCTATCTTTACTTCGTCATTATTATGATAATCTAACGGAAGGCATGTGATATTTTCTGGTGCAGAACTTGCTCTCTTCACATATTCTAATTTCACTTCATCTCGTCCAATAATAGAAACATGGAATCCTTGCTCACAAAGCCACATAGAAACTTTCTTTAACATCCCTGTTCCCCCGATTACAAGTGCATGCAAATACTCTTCCTCCCTAGTAAAATGTCATATGTGGTTTTTCTTCCCTATAATAATTTAAACGGTCTTGCAGTGTCCCTGAATGAAACTCGAACTTGTGACCGTCAGGATCAACAAAATATATAGACTCACAATCTCTCACATTACGTTCTCTTCCTTGTAAAATATGAACATTATTTTCTTCTAACCGATGTAACAGGCGTTCAAAATCTTTTTGTTCAACAGAAAATGCGAGGTGCGTATAAGATTGATAAATCTCCTTTCTTGGAATATGTGCCTCTTCGTTCAGTGCTATCCATACTCCACATATATTGAAATATGCAAGTTTTCTCCCTTTAACTAATAGTTCTCCTTCTAGCACTCTTTCATAAAACAGAATAGAGTTTTCTAAATTTGATACTGAAAAACAAAGATGATTGATTCCTTTCAACACTCCACGTTCCTCCTTAAACAAATAAAAGATGAGCGAAAATTCACTCATCTTTTATTATACTATTTTTTTGTAATATATGCCCATTTATAACTGAAGTCGCCACCGAACGTATGGTTAGCAATACCATTTACATACGTCTTCTCTAAGTAAGCTGTACTTTGTTGGTACGTAGGAGAGATTGCAACATCTTGACCAATTAAGATTTTTTCAGCTTCTGCAAGTGCTTTCCAGCGTGCTGCGTCATCTTTTAGTAGTTCTCCTTTTGATTTCGCTACTAAATCATCATACTTCGGATTTGAATAATCCATTTCATTAAATGAACTTCCAGTAACGAACATATCAATATATGTCATTGGGTCTGGATAATCTGGACTCCATGCAGATAATGAGAATTCATATTGAAATTTCTTTTCTAAATCTAACTTCTGCTTATATGGTTGTTGCTTCAAATTCACTTTAATACCTGGTAAGTTTTTCTCTAATTCTTCTTTAATAAAGTCGCCCACTTTTTTACGACTACCGTTATCATCATTTAGTAATTCTACTGTAATTGTATCTTGACCAAGTTCTTTCTTCGCTTCTTCCCACAGTTTTTTTGCTTTCGCAGCATTATCTTTACTGTCACGGAAATTTTTATTTACAGTACGGAAGTCTTTTCCATCTGGTCCTGTCGTAAACTTTTCAGGTACTAAGAAATACGCTGGCAATGATCCATCATTCAAAATTACTTCCGCAATTCCTTTTTTATCGTACGCTAAATCAATCGCCTCACGAACCTTTTGATTTTTAAACGTTGCATTTTTTTGATTAAAACGTAGGAAATACATACGTGGGTCTAGCTTCGTTTTAAATTCATCTGGTTTATTCTTTTTATATTTGTCTACAAACTCAGAACTTAAAATGACACGGTCTGCTTGATCACTATCATATAAATTTACCCCAGTACTTGTCTCTTTTACTATACCCACATTAATTTCTTGTAATTTTACAGCATCTTTATCCCAATAATTTGGGTTTTTCTTCAACTGGTAACTTTGTTCATGTTTCCATTCACTCATTGTAAATGGTCCATTGTACAATAATTTATCTGCTTCTAATCCGTATTTATCCCCTTGTTCTTTTACATACTTTTCATTTAATGGGAAGAATGTAGGGAACGAAGTAAGCTCAAGGAAATAAGGTGCTGGTTGCTCTAATTCTACTACCAACGTTTTATCATCCTTCGCTTTAACACCTAATTGATCCGACGGTACTTCTCCTTTATTTACTTTCTGTGCATTTTTCACATCAAATAAAATAAATGCATATTCTGCTGCTATTGCTTTATCTAATGTACGTTGCCATGCATATACAAAATCTTGCGCTCGAACTGGATCACCATTTGACCATTTTGCATCACGTAATTCAAATGTATATGTCTTTTTATCTTCACTAATCTTCACATCTTTGGCCATACCTGGAGTTGGTTTATTATCTTTATCTAGACGATATAATCCTTCCATTGCATTTACAAATACACGGAAAGATACAGAATCTGTTGATTTAGATGTATCCATTGAAGGAATTTCAGCTGTTTCTAGCAAATTTAAAACTTGTTTATCTGCCATTCCCTTACTTGATTCTTTCTTCGTTGTCGAAGCCTTCTCCCCATTCCCACATCCCGCAACCAGTACACTAGTCGATAACGCAAGTGCAGCAATTGTTGTTGTCTTTCTCTTCATTCTTCCTTCCCCCAATCTATATGTATAAGTTAAAACTTGTATAATATATTTTATTATACAAAAGATTCTGATTATTTTAAATATTTATTTTCATAAAAAGAAAAAAAGCGGTCAGAAATTGCTTTCCCTCCGCTTTGTTGAATAGCATTTACTTGTAAGCCATCCTCTATATCAAATGGATTTTGAACTTTAAATATTTCCTCCATTATTTTCAAAAACTCTTCTTCATTTTTAGATTCACCGTTAATCGTAAGTGAATATGGTTCCACTTCTCCCAATTTATAATCAACAATAAATTGAATTGTCACCTTTTTCCTTGGCATCTCAGGACTCTCCCCCTGAAATTCTACTAATTCTAATCCTTCCGTTCCACGATAGTATATCCATCCTGAATTTTGAAAATAATTTTCGAACGATTCACCAATTGAAAAGACTGGATATTCATAAAGCGAGCTTGTACGAACTTTTTGAATAATATCCCGATCAGTTGGGAAAAAGAAATGACTGAGCAAAATACTAGCAACTGCTAACATTGTAACGATCGTTGCTCCCACTTTACTCGTTCCTCCACTATCACGAATGAGATAATTTTCAACCGATTCATCTTTAATTTCACGTGCCTTTATGCGGTATATACGTCTTTCTGCAAATTGATAATATAATCCATTCGCAAAAATCCCTAGCCCGAATAAGATAAAAACGAGTAATAAAAACGTAAGAGGCACCATATTAATGATTGGCAATGCTACGTTGAAGCCCATATAATATGAAAACGCATCACACACTACTAATAACAGTATAAATAGTGCAGCAGGTAAATAATACTTACGATAGCCAAGCCAACCTACATTAAAAATAGCAGCCCAACCATTCCAGCTCCATTTTGCAATTCGCTTATTTTCAAGCTCCCATTTTTTTTTGTAGTACGGATATTGTCTCCCTACATATTCTTCTAATTCTTTGTCTATTAGCGAGCTTCCTTCACCTTGTTTATTATGCAGTTTTTGCTGACAGTTTGCACAATTTAACTGTTCATTCGCACAAGGTTGCCCACAATTTATACATTCCAAAACAATCCCTCTTTCCATTCATACTTCATTTCAAAATACCTTCGTGTTTTAACAGCCACTCTTTCCTCCATAAACCACCCGCATACCCTACAAGCTTTCCACTCTTTCCTATTACACGGTGACACGGAACGATAATTGAAATGGGATTACGACTGTTTGCTCCTCCTATTGCTCGTACAGCTTTCGTATTACCAACCTTCTCCGCAATATCTAAATATGAAGCACTTACGCCATAAGGAATAGTGTAGAGCGCATCCCATACATTTTTTTGAAATGACGTTCCCTCTGCAGACAGTGGTACAGTAAACTCTTTTCTTTTTCCTTTAAAATATTCATCTAGCTCATTTATACATTGATCTATCATTTCATTTGTATTTTCTTCTTGTCGTTCATCAACAAATATAACAGACGTAATTCCTTCTTCGTTCGCTGTAATTTCTAGCAAACCTAATTCACTTTTATAATAAGCCTGGTACATATGTCATCCTCCAATTCAGTTCATACTTAGTCATTGTAACACGAATAGACAAAATTTTTCGTATAAGCGTTTTATTAGAGAAACAAAAAAGAGAATGGTAAAATATAAGAAAATTCAATCAAGGAGGCTGTTTGATGCATTCCAAACTTTTTTCACCCTACACAATTAAGGATGTTATACTAAAAAACCGTATCGTCATGTCGCCTATGTGTATGTATTCTTCGGAAAATGAGGATGGAAAAGTAACGAATTTCCACCTCGTTCATTATGGAACTAGGGCTGCCGGTCAAGTCGGTTTAGTTATGATTGAAGCAACAGCTGTGTTACCTGAAGGTCGCATTTCTAACAAAGATTTAGGTATTTGGGACGACAGTCTAATTGAAGGATTACATACAGCGACAACTTTTATACATGATAATGGTGCAAAAGCTGCCATTCAACTCGCTCACGCCGGAAGAAAAGCTGAGTTAGAAACAGATGCGTTAGCACCTTCAGCAATTCCATTTAATGAAACAATGAAAATACCACTGGAAATGAGTAAAGAGCAAATTAAAGACACCGCACTAGCTTTTCAAAAGGCTGCACTGCGTTCAAAACAAGCTGGATTTGACGTTATTGAAATACATGGCGCTCACGGTTATCTAATTAACGAATTTCTTTCTCCACTTTCCAATAAACGAACGGATGAATATGGCGGTTCATCTGAAAACCGCTATCGTTTCTTACGTGAAATCATCGAATCTATAAATGAAGTTTGGGACGGACCGTTATTTGTTCGTATTTCAGCAAATGATTATCATCCTGACGGGCTAACCGTTCAAGATTACGTTCGGTATTCAAAATGGATGAAAGAACAAGGAGTAGATTTAATCGATTGTAGTTCTGGTGCAGTTGTACCGACACATATTGATGTTTATCCTGGTTACCAAGTACAATATGCTAAACATATTAAAGAACATGCTAACATTGCAACTGGGGCAGTTGGATTGATTACGACTGGGCCACAGGCAGAGCAAATATTAAATACTAACGAAGCAGATTTAATTTTTATCGGACGTGAGTTACTTCGCAATCCGTACTTCCCAAGAATAGCCGCAAATGAACTTGGTTTTGAATTGCAAGAACCGTATCAATATAAGCGGGCTCCTGGGAAAATCAATATGAATAAATAAAACCGAGAAGCCATTCTTCTCGGTTTTATTTATTCTATCGTTGTAATTTCATTTGAATTATAAATGTGGAGACCAGATTCTTCTCGCAGCGCAGTTATATACATCCCTTTCGCCATATCTTTAGCTGAAATTGGTTTATACTTTTTGAAAGCCCCTTTAAATATAAAAGGAATAATTCGAGTTAACTTTTCAGCCATTCGTTCACCAAAACGAAACTCTTGTCGATTTCCAACTAATAAAGACGGCCTAAAAATATGAATACCACCAATCACTAACTTTTGCAATTCCTCTTCCATTTTCCCTTTTACTTGTGAATAAAAGAAAAATGATTTAGGATTTGCTCCCATCGAAGACACAACAAGGAAGTTTTGCACCCCTTGCTTTTCAGCTAAACAAGCAGCTCGTAACGTATATTCATAATCTACTTTTTTGAAATTCGCCTTTGTTTTTGCTTTTTTTATTGTTGTTCCTAGACAACTAAAAACATCATCTACTGCAAAAAATTCTTTATATTCTTCTAATG
The DNA here is from genome assembly GCF_016483575.1 of Bacillus cereus group sp. N12. Classification (NCBI taxonomy): domain Bacteria; kingdom Bacillati; phylum Bacillota; class Bacilli; order Caryophanales; family Bacillaceae; genus Bacillus; species Bacillus cereus group sp. N12. Next base: position 12,951 of record NZ_JAEHBO010000002.1, on the reverse strand, counting down.
CCGAATAATCTACTTTCTTCTGCTGTAACTTCTCATGTTGCCATTGCATTGGTTCTCTTACAAAAATAGTAACCGAATCGTAGTAATCTGATTCAAGTAATAGACGCGTTATCTCTTGTCCAACTAAACCACTTGCACCAAGTACTAACGCTGTTCGCTTATTCATATATGCATATACCTCTTATTTTACTTTTCTCTCCTTCAGTGACATGCAACTTTTAGGAGTTTCCTTCTTTTTATTTTACCATAAGTAAAGCACTATGCGTATGCATAGTGCTTTACTTACTCTTTTTTCTTTTCTTTCTCTGGTAATTTCGTTATCGTTGATGCATTCCCTAAATTACTTATTAAGCGTCTTAAAAAGATTAAAACGAAAGATAATGGCAATACTACCGCTAATATCAATAAGATAGCTTCCATTAAATATCCCAAGCGCTCATCCCCCTCTTCACCTTCCTTTCAAATATATGAAAGCAGCGTTGTCACATATGCATGCATTCACAAAAATAATACATCTATATTTGACAACTTTATAACAAAATCAAATCGTAATGATTATTATTTATTGCAACTTTATGAAAGATGTATTATACTAAGTTCGCAAACTAAAACGTAATTATTCCGTTTTGTATTAAAATGATATTTTTCTTCTATAATTGAAGATATATCCGTAAAAAAAGAAAAGAGGAGAACTTCATGCCTAAAAGATTGACTATATTTTCATTCTTACTTATTTTCACTTTAATTTTTACTGGCTGCTCAAATAAAAAAGAAGGTACTGCCAAGAAAGATAGAAAGCTAACTGTTTATACAACTATCTTCCCTCTTGCAGATTTCGCAAAAAAAATTGGTGGCGACTATGTAACAGTAGAAGCAATTTACCCTCCTGGTGCCGATTCACATACATTTGAACCGAGTCAAAAACAAACAGTACAAGTTGCAAAAGCCGATTTATTCGTTTATAACGGTGCTGAATTAGAACCATTTGCTGAGAAGATGGAAAAAACATTACAAAAAGAAAATGTTAAAATTGTAAATGCATCAAAAGGAATTAAACTTCGTGCTTCTTCTGAAGAAGAACATCACGATCACGGAGATGGTCATAAAGAAGATGATCACCATCATGATAAAGACCCGCATGTTTGGATAGACCCTACTCTTGCGATGAAACAAGCTGAAAAAATCAAAAATGCTCTTGTGGAATTACAACCTGACCATAAACAAGAATTCGAGAAAAACTTTGCAGCACTTCAAACTAAATTTACCGATTTAGACGATCAATTTAAAGCTGCTGTAGCAAATGCGAAAACGAAAGAAATTTTAGTTTCTCATGCTGCTTATGGTTATTGGGAACAACGCTATGGTTTAAAACAGATTCCTATCGCCGGAATTTCAGCTTCTGATGAGCCATCTCAAAAAGAGCTTGCTGACATTACAAAAACAGTAAAAGAACACGGTCTAAAATATATTTTATTTGAAACTTTCTCTACGCCAAAAGTCGCATCAGTTATTCAAAAAGAAACTGGTACAACAGTTTTACGCTTAAATCACCTTGCTACTATTTCTGAAGATGATGCGAAAAACAATAAAGATTACTTTACTTTAATGGAAGAAAACGTAAACACATTGAAAGAAGCAACAAACTAATTTACTATATTTTCTAAGCAGCTGAATCTATTGTTCAGCTGCCTTTTTATGTATGTATCCTTGACTTGACCAAAATAACAAGTAAAATTATCCATATTAGCTTTAAGCTATACTCTTTTAGAAGGTGAGTTGGAATTATGAATCTTCACATTTGTGAAGTAACAGCAAAAAATTGGCGTTCAGTAGCTGCTTTAAACGTCGCAAAAAACCAGCAGCAATTTATTGAAAGTAATGCGTTTTCTTTAGCAGAATCATTATATGAAGGAAACGGGACGTCAGTAGGTTTATATGATGGAGAAACACTTGTTGGATACGCAATGTACGGTTGGTATTCAAAAAAACACGAAAGCATCTGGTTAGATCGTTTTATGATTGACCAACAACATCAAGGAAAAGGATACGCAAAACGTTTCCTCCGCTTACTCATTCAATTTTTACAACAACAATTTACATGTAAAATAATTTACTTAAGTTTACATCCGGACAACAAACTTGCCATGGGCCTATATGAATCATTTGGTTTCCATTTAAACGGGGATATTGATGATGAGGGTCCAGTTGTAGGTGTTGTAATGGAGTTACTAATAAACGAAAACACAAGCCTGTGAAAACAGGCTTTTTATTATATATTTATCAATGTTATTTTCTATTTTCCGTTTCTTTCCCTTATGTGTTTCGTTATTGAAATCTAGTACAATCTCAATAGAATGCTCATAAAAAAATAAGCCTGCAGTTGACGCAGACTTATTTCACACACTCCCCAAAATGTTCTTGGAACCATTCTTTATTAATATCTTTACCGATAAATACGACTTCACTTACTCGCTTTTCACCCTCTTGCCACTCTCTATCATACGAAGCAGCAAATAATGTATGTACACCTTGGAACACGATACGTTTATCTACTCCATCGATAGATAAAATCCCTTTATAACGATATAAATACTCCCCTAGCTCTTGCACGACAGCTGACATCCACTCATTTAGTTTTTGTAAATCTAACGGACGCTCTTCACGTAGTACAAATGATTTTACACCTTCTAAATGATTCTGCTCTTTATGAGGATAAATTTGTAACGTATCTTTCGTTTTAAACGTTTGAATTTGTAATAATGATGGTATATCTACCTCACAGTTAGTTGCCTCGATTAGCTTTGCAGTGGGGTTAATACCTTGCAGTTCATGCAAAAGATTTTCCTTTTCACTTTCTTCAATTAAATCTAATTTATTCACCAACACTACATCAGCAAATGCAATTTGTTCCTTTGCTTCTAGTCCCTTTTCAAAATGTTTATGTATATGGTAACTATCTACTACCGTTACAACGCCATTAATTTGGTATGCAGATTGAATAACAGGATCTAAAAAGAATGTTTGAATAATCGGGCCTGGATTTGCAAGACCTGTTGTTTCAATTACTAAGCCTTCAAAGTCCATTTTCCCTTCTGCTTTTACGTCCAGTAATTGTTTTAACGCAACGAGTAAATCTTCACGTACAGTACAGCATAGACAACCGTTAGTCATTTCCATAATTTCTTCTTCAACATTCATAATCAACTGATTATCGATACCAATTTGTCCTATTTCATTTACAATCACCGCTAATTTCTTACCGTGATTTTCTGATAAAATACGATTTAATAAAGTCGTTTTCCCTGATCCAAGAAAACCAGTTAATATTGTTACTGGAATCATCCCTTACATCTCCTTATAGCTATATATGTCTACATTATAGCATATAGAGAAAATCGTTTTTGTAGCAAAACATATTTATTGTTTGTACGCTCCTCAAACTATATAATAATATGTAGTAAGAAAGCCTTTTCAAAATAATAATCATTCATCAAGGAGGTACTTATAATGGAACGAGTTCAAATGGCCGAAACACTAGAATTTTCTCGTATTATTCAAGGATTTTGGCGTTTAGCAGAATGGAATATGACGAAACAAGAGTTACTTTCTTTCATTGAAGAATGTATGGATATGGGGATTACTACTTTCGATCACGCTGATATTTATGGTGGATATACGTGTGAAGGGCTGTTTGGAGAAGCTTTACAACTAAAGCCTTCCTTACGAGAAAACATGCAAATTGTTACCAAGTGTGGAATCGCTCCCCCATCACCGAAATTTCCAGAGCGATATGTTGCTCACTACAATACGAATGCTGAACATATCATAAAGAGTGCGGAGGATTCATTACAAAACTTACATACAGATTATATTGATGTATTACTCATCCATCGTCCTGATCCATTTATGGATCCAAATGAATTGGCAGAAGCGTTCTCACGCTTAAAGCAAGAAGGAAAGGTTCGTCACTTCGGTGTATCTAACTTTTTACCTTCACAATTTCATATGTTAAGTTCATATTTAGATTTCCCGCTCATTACAAATCAAATCGAAGTATCTGCGCTGCAGCTTGAGCACTTTGAAAAAGGTACGATTAATTTATGCCAAGAAAAACGAATCAATCCAATGATTTGGTCACCTCTTGCTGGTGGCGAAATCTTTACCGGTCAAACTGAACGTGCTGTACGTGTACGTGAAACTGTACAAAAAGTTGCTAATGAGCTAGGTGTTACTAGCATCGATACGATTATGTATGCATGGCTGCTTGCTCATCCAGCTAACATGATGCCAATCGTTGGCTCTGGGAAATTAGATCGTGTAAAAACGGCCGCTCTTGCTACAAAAGTTAACTTAGATCGTCAACAATGGTTTACAATTTTTGAAAGCTCTAACGGTCATCCTGTACCATAATATGAAAAAGAAGAGCTGTTTCTTTACAGCTCTTCTTTTTCATATGTATTTCTCGTCATTGCAAATACACACATATCCCTTAATCCATTTTCATCTACCGCAACACTCGCACTTTCTAAAATACCCTCTAATTTAAAACCTAATTTCTCAGGTATCGCTCTACTCTTTTTATTTAGAGCATCACAACGAATTTCTACGCGGTTTGCTTTCAGTTCAGAAAAAGCATAATCCGTTATACCTTTCGCAGCCTCTACCATATAGCCTTTTCCACTAAATCTCGAATCAATCCAATATCCGATTTCAAATTGAGGTATATCCCAATTAATACGATGTAATCCGGCAGATGCAATAAATTCACCTGTTTCTTTCGAAAATACTAGTAATCTTAAATCCTCACGTTGCAAAAATTGAATATGTGATTTTCTAATACTTTCTTCTACTTCTTCCTCTGTTTGCTCTTTCTGTGCAAAAACCATCCAAGGTTTTAATTCTTGTATTGAAGCTTGAATTGCGTCATATACAACTTTACCATCGCCTGGTTTCGGCATTCGAATAAAAAGCCTGTCAGTATAAAATTCAGAAGGAAAATCAAATAATAACGGATTCACTGTAAACACTCCCTATAATTCTTTTATATATAATAATATCCATCTCAAGTTGTACAGTAAAGAAATTTCTGAATTTTAAATGTTTTATTCGTTCACTTCCACCGCTACACGAACTCCAGACTCAATCGCACCTTGAATCCATCCGTGATATAACGTTGTATGATCTCCAGCAAAGAATATTTTCCCCTCTGGTTTTACAATCACTGGTTGTAGCTCAGATTCTTGACCAGCTTGAAAAAGAGCAAATCCTCCAAGTGCATATGGATCCAATGTCCAACTTTTTGATATTCCAGACATGAATTCATCATATACTTGACCACCTAATATCGTTGCTAAGTTGTGTAATGTGTAATAAATACGATCCCCCTTCGATAACCCATCCCATAGTAACGCATCATAAGACCATGTATAGCTTCCTAACATCATAGCAGCTCCTTTCTGTCCAATTCCATAGCTTGGATAATAGGCGTAACGAATTGGCAAATCTGTTATAATTCTGCCACCTAATTGCCCTTGTTCTTCCCAAAATCGACTTTTAAATTGAATGCCTATTTTCGTCGCAGGCATATAATGCAATTCACGAATTGCTTTCCACTTTTCATGAGATATAGAGTCAAATGGATCTACTTCCACAAAACGCATTGTCGAAAACGGAATTGTAACAATAACTAAATCCCCTGTAATACTACTATATTCAAAAGTTTCCTCGTTTCGATAGAAAGCCGTCACACCGTTATCGTGTTGATGTAGCTTCATTAATTTTTGATTATAAATAATATTTTCTTCTAATTGCGGTAAAAAAGATTTTGGTAATCTATCGTTTCCACCTATTATTTCACAAAATCCGCTCTCCTCTTGCATAATGTATAAAAAACGTAACGTCTCAACGAATGACCTTTCTAAAAAACCTTCTAAATCTAATAAAACACCAATCATCTCAATCGTTATTGGTGAAAAATACGTATTATATTGATAAGGATGGTACTTTAAAAATTGTCCTGTAGAGTATCTTCCAAAATCCTTTACTACAACATCCCAATTTTTCTCTGGATTCTTTTTTATAAAATTTATAATGGGCTGTACCGCTAACAATAATAGTTCCTCAGACGTTTTCCCAACTTCATTCATTTCCACAGGATATCTTAAAATACTTGGATCTTTTTCGTATTGTTTTAATGTCGTTTTCCGACCATTTACGTAGATGATATCTGTCTCATTCCTATTAATAAAAGGACTCACCTGTAACCCAAACTTTCTTATATATGCCATCGTTAACGTGTGCGAATATGGAATTCTCATTGCCCCAACATCTAAATATAATCCGGTATCTTCCATTCTAACTGTCTCTATGCGGCCGCCTACACGATTGTTTGCTTCAAAAACCTTCACTTCATGTCCTGCAGCCTTTAATAAAGATGCCGAAACTAATCCAGCCATGCCTGCCCCTACTACAATAATTTGTTTCGGACGTGTCGTCTTATTCAATCCCTTATTTATAACTTGTAACGTTTCATCCATCTCAGTGTTATACATTAAATCTTTCTGCACAATTCCACCCCTTACTTCATAAAGTGAAACTATAATCAGTGGGTGTTCTTCCCCCACTGATTATTAGTTGAACCAATCGGGCTTTTATGGGCAGTTAATCTCCCACCTAACTTCATTGCTCCAGCCGAATTTTGAGGTGGGAGTTTTACTGCCCGTTAATGCGGGATAAAATGCGCATTAGTGGTTTAGTGCATTTTATTCATAAATCCCTATAAACATAACACCATTGCAATTTGAATATTCACTAAAAGTACATAAGAGACAGATCTCACATTTCTTTATGCTTCGTATAATATAGCAACTGCAACGAAGGAGTGGTTGAAAATGAAACAGACTTATGATTACCACGCTACAAAAAAACATCTAGAATTAAAGAAACAAAACTTATGTAAAAAACTTAGCAATAAGAGACTATCTGAAAAAGAACGTGAACAGCTAAAATGTGAAATTGACAACTATGAATATATTTTAAACTTAGTCGAAATGAATCATTATGAACGGGGATTTTCTCGTTAAAAGCGGATATAAAATGATCCGCTTTTCATTTTGAGCATTTCATTACGCATTTTTCGTAAGTAAATATATAATAGGATGTACATTAAGATTGAGAGGTATATTCTATGATCAAATTAAGTGTATTAGACCAATCACCTGTTTCAGATGGTAGCACAGCAATCCAAGCTATTTCACATACAGTTACGCTTGCACAAGAAGTGGAAAAACTCGGATTCACACGTTTTTGGGTATCTGAGCATCATAATTCCGTAAGCTTAGCTGGTTCAAGTCCAGAAATACTTATTTCTCATATTGCAGCGAAAACAGGACATATGAGAGTTGGTTCGGGTGGTGTTATGTTGCCGCATTATAGCCCATATAAAGTTGCCGAGAATTTCCGTGTTTTAGAAGCACTTTATCCAAACCGCATCGACCTTGGTGTTGGTAGAGCACCTGGTGGTATGCCAATAGCAACTCGCGCACTACAAGAAGGAAAAATGGTCTCACTTGATCAATACCCAGAACAAGTTGCAGATGTTGCAATGTATTTACATGATCAAGTACCAGAAAATCATCATTATGCAAATTTAAAGGCTACTCCAGTTATTCCAACATCACCTGAAATGTGGATGCTCGGTTCTAGCGGAGAGAGCGCTAAAATTGCGGCGCACAACGGAGCTTCTTTTGCATTTGCACAATTTATTAATGGCTTCGGAGGCCCAGAAGTTATGAGGGCTTACCAGGAACAATTTCAACCTTCCTATTTAGGAGATAAACCAAAATCAATTGTCGCGATTTTTGTTATTTGCGGAGAAACAAATGAAGAGGCAGAAAAAATTGCTTCTAGTTTAGATTTATCAATCTTATTACTAGAGCAAGGAAAACGTACAACTGGTACACCTTCTATCGAAACTGCTCAAAATTATTCATACAGCGCGTATGATTTATTCCGTATAAAAGAAAATCGTCAACGTATGATCGTAGGTGATCCGACTTCTGTGAAAGAAAAAATAGTAAATTTAAGTAAAGCGTACAATACTGACGAATTTATGGTTGTCACGATTACTCATCAATTTGAACATAAATTAAATTCTTATCGCTTACTAGCAAATGCTTTTAATTTATAATTGTAAAAGGGAGATACATCAACGACGATGTATCTCCCTTTCTTACTACTTATTGTTTTTACTTCCTATATATTCAATAGCTTCTTTTAATAACTCATCAAAATGATTAGGATAATCATGATTTAAGTTAGGCACAATTTTATACTTATGTTCTATATTCTTATCTCTTAATAATCGTACAAATTGCTGCGTGCATTCGAAACAATCTTCATCTTGATCCCCGCATACTATATATCCCTTTATATGTTTATCCTGTAGCACTTCCAGCAACTCATTCCATTCTTCAATCTCTGGAAGCCACGGTGCCATAAAAATAAAACCATCTACATCTATATCTTTTTGTAAAATCGTAAGTAAAGCTACTCTTGCTCCAGCAGAAAAACCACCTATTATTACATTTTCTACTGTATGATTCTCTATAAATTTATCGTAATGCTCTTTTAATTCTTCTTTCCCTCTATGTATATCATCCCAAACAAACCCATCTGAAAATTGAATTTGCGAAGACTGTGGTAACGCTAACGTATAATCTTGTGTAATAACTGATTTCCAATATGGTTCTATTATTCCTATATTTTCTTGATCACCATGCATTGTAACTAGTAGATTTCCCTTTTCCTCGCTGTAAATATATTTCACATCTGCTCGTTCTGTTTTCTTTGCTACTTCTTCTCTTGCTTTACATAACTGAACCATTTTATGAAACTCTTCAAACTTATGTAGTGGTTTTAAATCGTCGTCGGAAATTAAATATTCATTTCCATACCAAAATCCATTCTCTATAATAGCTTCCTTCATTACATGCAATGCTTCTTCTTCAAGTCCTGCTGCACTTGCTAGTGCATATTTAAAATTATATATTTGTGCCTCATTACCTATTACACCTTTAGCATGTTCCATTATATACGTATACGCTTCAAAACTTCCTTTATTTGCATAACAACGTAACGTTTCATTTAATAACTGGATGTAAGTCATACTATTTTTCATATACCAATCCCCCGAAACCGTTTATAATATTTATTTCTCGAACTTGTATACCATCCTTTGATCATGGTATGTACATTGTTATATTGAATAACTCAACCTAACCATACTTGATCCTCAGAATGATATTTAATAATTACTGTATGTATACACATAATACATCACCTCTTCCTATCCAATACGTGTAGTATAAAACTAAATAGACAGAATAGTCAATATATTTTTAAACAAAAAAAGACAACAATATATTATTGTTGTTTTTTACATCTACCCGCTCTTTTGTTTTTTTCTATCCGGTTTACTTGAAACTAAATAATGTTTTTCTGAAATATATAAGTCTCTTTTTAATAGACGATTTAAGTACGGCCCTAGCTTCATTCCGCATATAAGGCGATCTTCACTACCCTCAACAATTGGAAACATTTCTTTTTCTGTTACATATTGATCTACTGCCTTTTGTACGATATCAATTTCTTTAACTAGGTTTAAATTTTCTTCTGTATGTTCAAATACCTCAAGCGTTTCCTTCGTAATAAGAAAAACATTTGTCGGAAATACAGGTAAATACGGCTTTAACAAATCATAATTTACTGTATAATCATCATTTACTAATACTGTATATACGATATTAGCATTTGTCTCTAGAAACTTAGCCATCGCTTGTTCTAATTCATCTTTCGTAATTTCCCGTTCTTCTTTTCCAGTTCTGAAAAAGCGAAACATTGCATCGCCTCCCTTTTACTATATTATAGCATAAAAGAAAACTGAAAAATCACAAAAAAATCCATTGAAAAAATTTTTCAATGGATTTTCCAAAATATATTTATCGTTATTTTAAGAATGCACTTAGCATCCATACATGCTGTTCTAATGTCGTGTGAATTGCTAGTAACATATCAGCTGATGTTTCATCGCCAGCTTCACCAGCAACTTCCATACCTTCTTTTAATTCTTGAATAAGTGCAGAGTAATCATTCACTAAAGTTTGCACCATTTCCTCAGCTGATTCCTTGCTTGTCCCCTCACTGACACTAGATGTTGCAAGATATTCTTTCATTGTCGCTAACGGTTTACCTTCTAACGCTAAAATGCGTTCTGCTAACTCATCAATATACGTCCCTGCTTCATTATAAAACTCTTCAAATTTCTCATGTAATGTAAAGAAGTGTGGTCCTGTCACATACCAGTGATAATTATGTAGTTTCACATATAACACATTCCAGTTTGCTACCTGCTTGTTTAATACTTCAACAACATTTGTATTCGTACTCATACAATCCACTCCTCTTATCGTTTTGTAATGCTTATCTTTTAATAACCTAATTACATTTTACCATACATTTCCTACCCTTTCGAATGATTGGCTCATATGTAACAAAGTTTTAACACCTTTAATATTTCCCTAATATCATACAATTCATGTATTTTTTCAACTACTTCATATGTCTAATCGTCCAAGCTGCTACATATGCATTATAGTAAGTCAAGCTCATCATAGAAGAAAGAGGGATAACATGGACAATCAACAATGGCAAGTAGCAAAGAAAGTTGCTGCTACTTATATCGGAACTGTCGTTGGAGCTGGATTTGCTACTGGACGAGAAATTGTTGAATTTTTTACAGTGAACGGATTATACGGAACAATTGGCATATGTGTAAGTGGATTTTTTTTTATTTGGCTCGGCACAAAGATGATGTTACTTTCATCACAAATCGGGGCATTTTCAGCGCAAGATTTTAACAAATATTTATTTGGGGATGTATTCGGAAATGTTGTAAATACATTATTACTACTCGTATTATTTGGTGTGACGAGCGTTATGCTATCAGGGGCTGGGGCGGTATTTGAAGAGCAACTTCGTTTACCAAGACAACTCGGTATTCTCATTACAGTTATCGCCTGTCTCATTATAGGTAGCCGCGGATTACAAGGTGTTTTTGAAGTAAATACACTTGTCGTACCTATTATGATGATATTTATTATAGGACTTGCTATTACAACCTTTTTCCACAGTACAACACCTATTAGTAATACAATTCCTGCAGAGAGCTGGAATATGAAGTGGATTACTAGCCCTATTACATATGTCGCTTTAAATCTATCTCTCGCCCAAAGCGTTCTCGTCCCGTTAGCCGGTGAAGTAAAGGATCGAAAAGCCATTTTGTGGGGTGGAATTTTAGGTGGTGCAGGACTTTCTTTAATTTTATTATGCAGCCATTTAGCTATCTTGTCGGTCGACCAATTTTATCAATACAATATTCCAATGGCTGAAGTCATAAGAAGATTTAATGCAACTTTTCACTTTTTCTTTGTTCTTATTATTTTCGGTGAAGTGTTTACAACATTAGTTGGTAATGTGTTCGGGATGACAAAACAAATGCAATCTATCACTGGGTGGAAAAGTAACAATATTATTTTCTTCATTTTACTAATTAGTTATTGCTTTAGTTACATCGGTTACAGTGAACTACTCCACATTCTATATCCAATCATCGGATGGGTAAGTATCGTTCTACTTCCAATCATTGCTTTTAAACAACTTCAAAAAACATAAAGAAAGCATCCATTTTATTGGATGCTTTCTTTATGTTCATTCACAATCATCACATATTTCCCAGTACGGTCCCATTTCCAATGCCAAATATGGCTTTAATTGCAATCGAATCATTCGACTAGGCATGCGCTCTAAAACGAATTGAATCCCTTCTTCATCCTCGTCTAATTCAACTTTTGAAATAGCAATTCTTTGCATAGTAGAAATAGGAATTCCATCTTTATATAAAGTGATTTTCACCTCATCATATTCATTAAAATACAATTCAATACTCATTTGATTTTTCAACATTTCATCAACAATTTCATATTTATCATTTTGTTCTTGGATTATATATTTCCAGCCACCTCTATCTTTTTTTGGAGCTGCTTGAAATAATGTCATCAAATCCTCGTATAGCATAAGATAACCCCTCTCTTACTAAAAAACGATGAGTATTTTATATACCCTTTATCTCTATCACTATCCATAGTCATTGTACCATATATCACCGTTCTTACCGTATTCATTTGCTTCATTAGTACTTACAAAATACTTATTCTATCTTCATTATTATGTTTCTTAGTCCGTTACTTACTATTCTACTGTAAGTTTTATTCAACACCTATTTTTTATTTACTCACAACAAAAAAAGGAGAGTGATATATCACTCTCCCTAAATAAATTTCCCTGTAGCTGCTATTGCTAATACTATAATTAAAATTGTAAATAATATTGAGACAATTAAACTAAAAATGGGTAATGCTTTCTTTTCATTCTTCTTAAAAAGTAACTTTAAACTAAGAAGGATGTTTACTGGTACGAGTATAAAATAAAAATATTTAACAATTTGCACCGAGCTATCCGAAAGTGTTTTTAAAATAAACACTTCAATTAGAAACACCACAAAAAATGAAATACTTAGCCAAAATGAGACATAACTAAGCCAAGAATGTCTTTTTGTACCCCAATACACTCCCATAATAATCTCCTTTATTTGTATTCGATATGATTGTAATTATACACAAAGTTAACAAATACCTCTATTTTTCGACAAATAATATGAGAAATTCAGTTTTAAACATCATTAAGCTATTCTCCATCCTCATTCATTATAAGCATAAATTCATCCCAGTTAATGTGTTAAAAAAAAGACTGCCCCAATTGAACTGAACCCAAAAAATTAGACAAATATATTAAGCAGCTACTAAGGATTGAACTCTGTATTGCACAGGGGACAAT